>JAJTGG010000030.1 GCA_021299355.1 Lysobacteraceae bacterium | reverse complement strand
ACGGATTTGTTCAGCGGTCCGGCCCGAGTAGACCCGGAGGGCCAGGTAGACCAAACCCGAAACAATGCTGGAATCGGATGCCGCCGAGAAAAACAGTTTGCCGTCCTGCCGATGCGGTACGATCCAGACTTTCGATTGGCAGCCCTGCAGCCGGTTGGCTTCGGTTTTCCTTGCCTCGGGAAAATCCGGCAGCCGTTTACCCAGGTCGATCAGGTATTGGTAGCGCTCCGACCAGTCGCCGAAAAATGCAAACTCTTCGGCAATGGCTTCCTGCGCTTCGGCGGCACTGGCTTCCGTCGGCAGCAGCATTAGGTGCGCTTCCAGCGGACGCCCTGCGGCGTATCTTCCAGCAAAATGCCTTCATCGGCCAGCTGCTTGCGGATGGCATCGGCACGGGCAAAATCACGGTTGTTCTTGGCGGCAATGCGCTCATCGACCAGGCCCTGAATCCGGACATCATCGCTGCCATCGCTACCCTTTGCGAACCAGGTTTCCGGTGCCTGCTGCAGCAGACCGAGTGCGGCGGCCCCGCCCAGCAGCTGCCCTTTCAACGCGGCGCGTTCATCCGCGTTTTCGCTGCGCCGCGCCTGGCCGGCCAGATTGGCGATTTCTGCCAGCGCCTGCGGCGTGTTGAGGTCATCGCACAAAGCCGATTCGATGGATACGGGAATGGCCAGGCTGGCGGCGTCGACGTCGCCCAGATCACGCAGCGTGCCGTAAAGACGGTCGAGCGTCTTCACGCTCTGCTCAATCAATGCATCGGACCAGTCCAGCGGTTGCCGATAATGCGCCGAGAGCAGGGCATAGCGCAGAGCTTCCGACGGATGATTTTCCAGCAATTCATGCAGGATGCTGACGTTGCCGACCGATTTCGACATCTTGCTGCCGCCGAAATTGAGCATGCCGTTGTGCAGCCAGAAGCGCGCGAACACCTTGCCGCCATGGGCACAGGTGCTTTGGGCGATTTCATTTTCATGGTGCGGAAACTGCAGGTCGACGCCGCCGGCATGGATATCGATGGTCTCGCCCAGGTGGGCCTCGCTCATCGCCGAGCATTCGATGTGCCAGCCTGGTCGGCCGATGCCCCAGGGCGAATCCCAGCCGGGCAGGTCGGGGGTAGAGGGCTTCCAGAGTACGAAGTCGCCCGGGTGGCGCTTGTAGGGTGCGACTTCCACACGCGCCCCGGCGATCATTTCATCCAGACTGCGGCGCGACAGCTGCCCGTACTCGGCGTAGCTGTCGACGGCAAACAGCACATGGCCTTCCGCGGCATAGGCGTGTCCGGTGGTAATCAGGCGTTCAATCATCGCGATGATATGCGGGATATGGTCGGTGGCATGCGGTTCGATGTCGGGTGCCTGGATGCCGAGCGCGGCCATATCGGCGCGGTAGATGGCGGTGTATTTGCCGGTAATGGTCGAGATTGGTACATCCAAAGCTTTTGCTGCGGCATTGATTTTGTCATCGACATCGGTGATGTTGCGTGCATACGTCACTTTCGGATAGCGCCGGCGCAGCAGTTTGATCAGGACATCGAACACCACCGGGCCGCGGGCATTGCCGATATGCACATAGTTGTAAACCGTCGGGCCGCACAGGTAGACCGTGACATTGGCAGGATCGGTGGGCGAGAAGACTTCCAGCCGACGATGCAGATTGTTATAGAAATGGAGATTCATGGGCTTATTTTAGCAAGCTTTGGCCTGCAGATTGGCCCACGTCCCGGCAGGTCGTAATCGGACCGATACTGATGGCAGCGGCCCCGAACTTCTGAGGAAAGCCCTGCCGCATGCACTTCCGAGGGGGGGCGGAGCGAATCCCGGGCTTGAGAAACTGAAACAGCGCCTTGCGGCGCCGTGAAAGTTGGTCGGGGAGACAGGATTCGAACCTGCGACCTCTACGTCCCGAACGTAGCGCTCTACCAGACTGAGCTACACCCCGATTCCGCTATTTTACCGTATTTTCCCTGTTCTGGAAAAGACTTGGCATGAAAACCCCCAGAGCACTTTCGGCTAAAGCCCTGTTTTAAGGCTCTCAGCGCTTTTTCGCATGGAATCTCCGAAACCGCCGACAACCCGTTAAAATAAGGGCTTGAACGTAGGAGTCGATTGTGATCAAGCCCCGCACCCCCGCCGGTACCCTGGAACTGCTGCCAGGCGAGCAGCGCACTTTCAACCATATGCTCGAAGTCATCCGGCGCAATTACGAGCGCTTCGGATTCCTGCCGATTGAAACGCCGGTGTTCGAGTTGAGCGAAGTGCTGCTGACCAAAACCGGCGGCGAAACCGAGCGTCAGGTCTATTTCGTCCAGTCGACCGGCGCCCTGGAGCAGGGCGGTGCTCCGGAACTTGCCCTGCGCTTCGATCTGACCGTGCCGCTGGCACGCTATGTGGCCGAGCACGAACACCAGCTGGCCTTTCCGTTCCGCCGTTATCAGATCCAGCGGGTCTATCGCGGTGAACGCGCCCAGAAAGGCCGGTTCCGCGAGTTTTACCAGTGCGACATCGATGTGGTCGGCAAGGATGCGCTTTCGGTCCGTTACGATGCGGAAATTCCGGCCGTGATCCATGCCGTTTTTTCGGAGCTGGCCATCGGGCCGTTTACCATTTCGCTCAACAACCGTAAGATTCTGCGCGGCTTCTTCGAAGCCATCGGTATCGGCGACGGTGCGCATCAGGCGGCTGTATTGCGCGAAATCGACAAGATCGATAAACGCGGCGCGGAAGCCGTAGCGCAGACCCTGAAAGGCGAGGGCTTCGGTTTGGCGCATGCGGTCATTGAACAGATTCTCGGCTTCGTGCTCATGCGCTCCAGCAGCCATGCCTCGGCGCAGGCCATTCTGTCCGATATCGCAGCGCGTTATCCGCAGACCGCCGAAGGCGTTGCCGAACTGGTGATGGTGTTGACCATGCTCAAGGATCTTGGTGTTCCGGAAAAGAATTACGCCCTGAATTTCTCGATTGCCCGCGGCCTGGATTACTACACCGGCACCGTCTATGAAACCACGCTGGACGATTATCCGCAGATCGGCTCGATCTGCTCCGGCGGACGTTATGACAATCTGGCCAGCCACTACAGCAAATCGAAACTTCCCGGCGTCGGGATTTCCATCGGCGCCAGCCGACTGTTCTGGCAGCTGCGCGAGGCGGGTCTGATCGCCCCCGATCCGCACAACCACATGGTATTGATCGGCCTGATGCGCGACGAAGACCTTTCCGGGTCTCTGGCCATGGCCGCCGAGCTGCGTGCCGCCGGAATCGCCTGCGAAGTGCAGCTGGAAGCCAAGAAACTGGCCAAGCAGTTCCAATATGCCGACAAAGTCGGTTTCAGCTACATGATCCTGTTCGGGGAAAGCGAGCAGGCCAAGGGTGTGGTGAGTCTGAAGAATCTGGCAACCGGCAAGCAGGTCGAAATCGCCCGTGCCGATCTGCTGCGTTGCCTGAGCCAAGCCAAGGAGTGGGGCTTATGAAATCAATCACCCTGACCGGCACCGGGCTCAGCCATGAGCAGGTGGTGGCCGTTGCCTACGGTGCCAGTGTGGTTCTGGATCCCTTGCAGCTGCCGAAAGTGGCCGCAACCGCGGAGTTTCTGGCCGAACAGGTCACCCAGCAGCAACCCCTGTATGGCATTTCCACCGGTTTCGGGTCCAATGCCGACAAACTCTTGGGTGCACATCCGATCCGCGACAGCCGGCGCAGCGGCGAAACGCTTCTGCAGGAACTGCAACGCAATCTGATCATCACCCATGCCGTGTGCGTGGGCGAGCCGTTCGCACCGGAAGTGGTTCGGGCCATGATGGTCATCCGAATCAACACGCTGATGCGCGGTCATTCGGGTATCCGGGTGGAAACCCTGCAGGCGTTGACCGCGTTGCTCAATGCCGGCGTGGTGCCGGTCGTACCGAAACTCGGCTCCGTCGGTGCCAGCGGCGATCTGGCACCTTTGTCGCATCTGGCCATCGTATTGCTCGGCGGCGGCGAAGCTTTTTTTGACGGCGAGCGTCTGTCCGGTGCCGACGCGCTGGCCAAGGCCGGTCTGGAGCCGATCGTGCTGTCGCATAAGGAAGGTCTGGCCTTGAATAACGGAACCGCGCAGATGCTCGCGACCGGTGTGCTGGCGGTGGCCAAGCTGGAAGAGCTCTGCGATACGGCCGATCTTGCGGCCGCCATGACGCTCGATGCCTTCGCAGGCCGCATGCGTGCCTTCGATGACCATGTGCATGCCCTGCGCCCGCATCCGGGGCAGGTCCATGCCGCCAAACATCTTCAGCAGTTCCTGGCGGGTTCGAAACTGACCGATATCGCCTATCATCTGGTGCCGCGCTTCAAATCCTGGCTGCCCCGATGCTGGCCGGATGCTTCGCTGGATGCCTTGAACTTCGATATCGCCTGGGATTGGGTGCCGCTGAGCCAACGCCACGGCCGGGAAAAATTCTACCAGCGCTTCAAGCCCTTCCGGGGCGGAAAAAAACATCAGCCGCAGGACAGTTATTCGCTGCGCTGCATCCCGCAGGTACATGGTGCCGTCCGTGATGCCGTTGCCCAGGCGCGGCGGGTGCTTGAAATCGAGCTCAATGCCGTGACCGACAATCCTTTGATTTTTCCGGGGCTGGAAGGCGCATGCAATATCGAGGACCAGATCGTTTCCGCCGGTCACTTCCACGGCATGCCGCTGGCACTGGTCATGAGCTACGTCAAAGCCGCGATTCCGGTATTGGCCTCCATTTCGGAACGCCGGCTCAACAAGCTGGTCGATCCGGCCACCAATGACGGTCTGCCGGCATTTCTGATGGGCAATGAAGACGGCACCGAAAGCGGATTCATGATCATCCAATACACGGCCGCAGCCATCGTCAATGATCTGGCGACCCGCGCCCATCCGGCTTCGGTTTATTCCATTCCGACCAGCGCCAACGCCGAAGACCACGTCTCCATGGGCGCCAACGAGGCTCGTCATGTGTTGGATATGGCCCAGGATCTCGGCAAGGTCATCGCTCTGGAAATCTATACCGCGGCGCAGGCGCTCGAATTTCGCAAGGACATGATCAATGCGGCCCGCCAGCTTGCTTCTGGCCATGACAGTGCTGCCCTGGCTTCCAAAATCAACGGCGCCCCGGGCACCGGGGATGCTGATCATGCCGCTTTCATGGCGGAGGTCGAAGCGCTGCGTGCTGAACTCGCCGAAGCCGCTGAATTCACGCCGGGTCGTCCGGTGGCGGCGGCATTGGCGGCAGTGCGCCGGCATATCGCCTTCATGTCAGCCGACCGCGCCATGGATGGCGAGGTCCAGCGCATGGTCGATCTGGTCGAGCATGGCGAGTTGCTGATGGCGGCGCGGGCCGCACAATAGCCATGCGCGCCGGTATTCTGCTGTCTGCGGCATTGGCGCTTATTCCGTCGATGCTGCGTGCGGAGTGTGACAGCAGGGCGTTCATCGATGCCAACCGCAACGGTGTTTTCGATCAGGGCGAACGCGGACTGTCCGGAGTTGGCGTTTCCGATGGCGAACACATCGTCCGCAGCGACAGCGACGGCCGCTACCGGCTGGCCGCCGCGCCCGGAAAAACCCTGTTCATCATCAAGCCGGCAGGCTATGCGCTGCCACTGCGCAGCGATGGGCTCCCGGATTTCTTTGCCAATCAGACCGGAAGCGCCCAGGGCCTGAAATACGGTGGTGTGCCGCGTTCCGATACCGGCTGCAAATCGTTCGCCTTGCATCCGGTCGTGCAGCCTGAAAACTCGCCACTTTCGGTCCTGGTGTTCGGTGATCCGCAGCCGAAGTCGGCCGTCGATATTGATTACTACCTCCGTGACATTATCACGCCACTGCGCGGTAATCCTGCAGCAACGCTCGGGATCAGTCTCGGCGACATCGTGCATGATGATTTAACGCTGTTGCCGGAAGTTAAAAAAGCCGACAGTCAGCTCGGTATTCCGCGCCTTTACGCCGCTGGAAACCATGACATCGATTTCGATGCGGCCGGTGATGCAGGTTCACTGGAAAGCTTCCGCGCCCAATTCGGGCCGGATACCTTCGCTTGGGAAGAACAGGAAGCCAACTTCATCGTCATGGATGATGTGATTTACCGGCCAGGCTCCAAGCCGGTCTATATCGGCGGTCTGCGGGAATCGCAGTTCCATTTCCTGGCGCGCTATCTGGCCGGAGCCGATAAAAACAAACTGCTGGTGATTTCGGCGCATATTCCCTTCTTCCAGGCCCAGAGCGGTGCCGAAACCTTCCGCGGCGCCGATCGCCGGCGTCTGTTCAAACTGCTTGCGCCTTTCCGGGATGTCTTGTTGCTTACGGCGCATTCGCATGCGCAGAATCTCGTCCGGCATGGCCCGGACAGCGATTGGCATGGTGCCGGCCGCCTGTTCGAGTACAACGCCGGTGCCACCTGCGGGGGCTATTGGGCCGGTGAACAGGATAAAGATGGTCTGCCCGATGCCATGATGAGCGACGGCACGCCGAATGGCTACGCCCGTCTGCACATTTCAAATGGGGATTACCGGCTTCAGTGGTTCAATGCCGGTAATCGTCCGGATGCCGCGATGGCTCTGCATGCCCCGCAGGTCCTCAGACAGGGTGCCTATCCGGGGGTCGGCCTCTACGCGAACGTGTTCATGGCGCGTCCGGATACCCGTGTGGAAGTCAAAATCGATGACGGTGCCTGGCAGTCGATGCAGCGCGTCGATAAGGCGGACCCGCGGGTACTTGCCATAAATCTAAGGGATGACGCTGCATCGGCCCTGACCGGCTATGACCGTGCTCCGGAAGCCACCATTTCCAGCCATCTCTGGCGCTTCGCCTTGCCCACGGATTTGGCGCTCGGCGAGCACCGCATCCGTGTCCGGGCCATCGATGATTGGCTTGGTGAGGTCACGCAGGATGCCATTTACCGCCTGGAAGCGCGGCAACCTTAAAGCGCACTAATGTCGCTGAAGCGTTCGGCCCGTGCGTGTCCATGCGCTGCATCACCGGTGCGTGCCTGCGGATAATCTTCGCGCCGGTCAACCAGCATCGTCTGCCATCCGGCATCCCGAGCGGCATCGAGTTCCTCGACGATATCGGACAGAAACAATAAATTTTCCGGAGCAATGCCGATGCTACCGGCGATGCGTACATAGCTTCCAGCCTCGCGCTTTCCGCCGATTTCGGTATCGTAATGTCCCGTGAACAGCGGACACAGATCACCGTGGTCGGTGTGGGCGAAAAACAGTTTCTGGGCGGGAACCGAGCCGGAGCTGTATACGTAAATCGGTATCCCTGCAGAATTCCAGCGGCGCAGTGCGGCATAGGCATCGTCATAGACCGGCGCTTTGAAGGCCGCCCTGGCGTAGCCATCGACCCAGATCATGCCCTGTAGTCCCTTCAATGCCGTGTGTTTTCGGTCCTGATCGATCCACTGCAGCAGGATTTCGGTAACGCCATCAAGATCACTCGCAGGCAGCCCATTTTCTTCGGCCACCGTTTTGATCCAGTGCATGACTTCGGCGCGACCATGCTGTTCCTGCAGGAAGCGCGGCAAGGCTTCGCGCGCATGCGGAAACAGAACTTCCCGTACGAAGGCGATGGAACTGGTGGTGCCTTCGATGTCGGTGACGATGGCCTTGACCGCACTCATGCATGGCCTTCGTAGCGTGGAAAGCGCTCGGCAAGTCCGGAGTCGGTGAAATAACCGACCCAGCCATCGGCCTCGGTGAAGAAGCGGATGGCGGTAAAGCGCGGCGCGGGACCCATGTCGAACCAGTGCTTGGTGCCGTCCGGAACACGGATCAGATCCTGGGTTTGACACAGGATTTCGTAGACGCGGTCTTCGATATGGAGGGTGAAAAGACCGGAGCCGCGGACGAAGAAGCGCACTTCATCTTCTTTATGGCTGTGCTCGCTCAGGAATTTCGCGCGCATGGCTTCGCGTTCGGGATGGTCAGGATTGATGCTGACCACATCCACGGCGCGGAAACCGTTCTCCGCCACCAGCTGGTCGATTTCGGGCTTGTAGGCTGCAAGAATAGATTCGTTGCTGGCATCGTCGGCAATCGGGCGGACCGTCCAGCGCTCGAAGCCGACCCCGATGGCTTGGAGTCGCTCAGCGATGACAGCGGCATCACTGCTTTCGAAAAGTACGGTATCGGGGGCGGTTTCGGAAAATACGCGCAAACGGCTCATATGCGGAATCCCAGTTTGGTCATTTCAGCGGTTAAAAGAAACTCAAAGGCGTCCAGGTGACGCTGCGCTTCTTCAACATCACGGCCCCAGGCATACAGGCCATGACCGGCAATCAGGTAGCCCCAGAATGCGGTTTCGGCGAAGGCGGGCGCGATGGCCTCGCACAAGGCGTTCATGTCCTGGGAATTGGCCACAATCGGAACGCGGATGGCGGTGTCGTGCGTTTTGATGCCATGGAATGCTTTCAGAAGCTCGTAGCCTTTGATTTCAATGAAGCCATCATTGGCATGCCGCATCGACAGCAGTGTCTGTGCCAGTGAATGGGTATGCAATACCGCACCGGCCTCCGGACGTTCCCGGTAGATCTGGGTGTGCAGCAGGGTTTCGGCGGAGGATGTGCGTCCAGGTTCCAGTGCCATGCCACGGCTGTCGACCCGCATGAAATCATCCGCGCTCAGACACCCCTTGTCCCTGCCGCTGACCGTGATCAGACAGCTTTCGGCATCGGCGCGGATGGAAAAGTTACTGCTGGTCGCCGGTGTCAGTCCCGCGGCAGCCAATTTGGCCGTGCACGCGATGAGGCGTTCGAGTTCAGCGTTGGCATCTCGGAAATTCATGAATAAGAGTCATTCTCAATTGATTGAAAGTATTACAGAAAATTGCCAATACGTTGACTTGGATTAAGTCAGCATACCGTCGGTGGAGGTATGATTACCGCCAGTCCATTTTCTCATGATTATCGGAGCGTTACCATGAAATCCCAAGAAAACAGTCGCCGCCAATTCCTGGTTCGTGGCCTGGTTTCGGTGGCGGCCCTGCCGTTTGCCGGTGCCATGCTTTCCACTTCGGCATCTGCCCAGGCCCTGAAGCCGCTGCCGGCCACCAATCCGCAGGCGGTCGCGCTCAAGTACGTCGCCGATGCCAAAAAAGGCGTGGGCGTGAAGCCTGGCAGCAATTGTGCCAATTGTTCGCTGTTCCAGCCCGCCACCAAAGGATGCGGCATCTTTCCGGGGTTTGCCGTCGCTCCGGCCGGCTGGTGCTCGGCCTGGGCGAAGAAGGCCTGATTCCGCCTCGGTTTCCCTCGGACTCGGAATACGAGACCGCCATGCCGTAAGATAAGCCAAGTTCCCCTCGAGCTTGGCTTTTTTATGTCCTTTGATGCCATCCATGTTGTTTTGCTGATTCTACTGATCGCTTCTGCTGTCGCAGCGGTGGTCTTCATGCTGAAGAAAGCATCCCTTGTCGCGCAATTGGACTATCTGCGTGACGAGAACCGCAGGCTTGCCGGTCAAGCCGACGATCTGGCGGCCATGCGCGAGAAGTACGCCGCCTTGGAGTCCGGTGCCGCTGCGCGGGAAGCGGCTGCCGCCGAACAGTTGCAGCAGCTTGTTTCAGCTGAAAGCCGGCTCAAGGAAAACTTTGAGAATCTGGCCAACCGCATTTTCGACGAAAAATCGACGGCCTTCAAAAGCCAGAGCAAAGAGCATCTGGAGGCGATGCTGAACCCGCTCAAGACCCAAATCGGCGAGTTCAGGACCACGGTTCAGCAGACCAATCAGGGTATCCATACTCTGAAGGAACTGAATCTGCGCATGGCCGAAGAAGCGACCAATCTGACCCGTGCGCTCAAAGGCGACAACAAGACCCAGGGCGGCTGGGGCGAACAGGTGCTGGGCCGAATTCTCGATGCCTCCGGCCTGACCGAAGGCCGTGATTACCATGCGCAGTTCTCCTATGTCGATGAACACAACAGCCGCAAGCAACCGGACTGCATCATCTTCCTGCCGGAAAACAAAGCCATCATCGTCGACTCCAAGGTGTCGCTGACTGCCTATGACCGCTATATCAACGCTGAATCCGCCCTCGAACGCGAAACCGCCCTGAAGGAGCATGTGCGCTCGCTGAAAAACCATATCGACGGGCTGTCGGCAAAGGCCTACGAAGAACTGCCCGGCAAGCGCAATCTGGATTTCGTGCTGATTTTCATTCCGGTCGAGTCGGCATTCATCGATGCACTCCGTGCCGATGATGGCCTGTATACCTATGCGCTCGATAAAAACATCGTGGTGGCGGCGCCCAGTACCTTGCTGGCCACCTGCCGTACCGTGGCGCACCTGCAGAAACTGGACATGCGCAGCAGCAATGCCATGAAAATCGCCGAACAGGCCGGAAAACTTTATGATCAGTTCGTAGCTTTCAGTACCGATATGGCCAAAGTCAGCAAGGCGCTCGCGATGGCCAATGAGGCCCAGGATTCGGCAGTGAAGCGCCTGTCTTCCGGGAAAGGCAATCTAGTCCGCCAGACGGAACAGCTCAAGGCATTGGGTGCCAAAACCGCCAAGTCGGTCCCATTCGCGCTGTTGGAAGATGATGTTCCCGCGCTTCCGGATACCTCGGATTCTGACCCAGAATAAAAAACGGCGCCCGAGGGCGCCGTTTTCAATTACGCATAAACAGGCTTAATCGTGCTGTTGCAGGCCTTTCTGCAGCTGAGAATTGCGCATGCCATAAACGAAGTACAGAATGACCGCCGCGAGCAAATACCAGCCGAAGAACACCAGAACGCGGGTTTCAACCGTGAAGATTAGCGCAAAGCAGGCCACGATTCCGAAAGCCGGCAGCACCGGATACAGCGGTACCTTGAAGCCGCGCGGGATTTCAGGGTGGGTGGTGCGCAGCCAGATGACCGACAGGCAGACGATGCCGAACGCCGCCAGCGTACCGACCGAGGTCATGTCGCCGAGGGTGTTGATGTCGAAGAACGCGGCCGAAGAGGCGGTCAGGAAGCCGACCAGGATGGTGTTGATCCACGGAGTCTTGAACTTCGAATGCACTTTCGAGAACACTTTCGGCAGCAGACCGTCGCGGGCCATGGTGTAGAAGATGCGGGTTTGGCCGTACATCAGCACCAGAATGACCGAAGTCAGGCCGATGATGGCGCCGATCTTGATGGTCTTGGCAAACCAGCCCCAGGCCGGACCCATGGCATCCACTGCTACGGCAACCGGATCGGGCACGTTCAACATCTTGTAGTTGACCATCAGGGTCATCACGATCGCGACCAGGATATACAAGATGGTGCAGATCAACAGGGATCCGATGATACCGAAAGGCATGTCGCGTTTCGGGTCTTTGGCTTCCTGTCCTGCCGTAGAGACGGCTTCAAAGCCGATGTATGCAAAGAAAACAATCGATGCAGCGCGGAAAATTCCGCCCCAACCGAACTCGCCATCTTTACCGGTCGCTTCGGGAATAAACGGGTCCCAGTTGGCTTTCAGGGTATCGAAGTGCTGAATAACGAACCAGCCGACGATGATGATGAAGGCGATGATGACCGAGGCCTTGATGGCAACGATGACATTGTTCACTTTGGCGCTTTCGGAAACACCGATGATCAGCAGGCCGGCGAGGGCAAGGCAGATCAGGAAGGCCGGAAGATTGAACAGGGTGGTGACCGCATTGCCATCCGGTCCGATCACGGCAGCCCCGTCACGCATCAGCGCGTGTCCGAAGGGGCCGGTCAGTTCGGGTGGAATCACCAGGCCGTAATCACCCAGCAGGCTGACCACGTAACCGGACCAGCCGACCGCGACCACCGAAGCGGCCAGGCCGTATTCCAGAAGGAGCAGCCCGCCCATGATCCATGCGGCGAATTCGCCGACCGTGGTGTAGCTGTAGGTGTAGGCCGAGCCGGAAACCGGCAGGGTCGAGGACAGTTCGGCGTAACACAGACCGGCCAAGGCGCAGACCACGCCGGCGACCAGGAATGACAATAAAACCGCCGGACCAGCATGTAAAGCCGCCGCGTTGCCGGTTCTGACGAAAATGCCGGCACCGATGATGCAGCCGACGCCAAGGAAAACGAGATTCCACTTGCCCAATGTGCGTTTTAGCGCACTGGTTTCGCTTTCCCTTTGGACTTGTTCTACGCTTTTGCGCATGAGCATGCGCGAAAGAAGTCCCGTGGTGGGGGTATTGGCCATAAATCTGCCCTCTGAAGTAGGTTTTTATTGTGCGATATGAACGTACCGGGCAATCCGGACGAACCCATTTACCATAAGCTAGATGAACTCAGGGGTAAAGCCCTTTCCTGCCTATTCGGGGAATTATTCACCACCATGACTGATTTTCGACACAACTTACTGGAATCGCTGGCGAATTTTCCGGTTTCCGGGGCGGCCGAAAGCGCGCTCCGCGGAGAGTTTATGGCGCTGGTTGCCGGCCATGCTGACGCCTGCCAGCGCAGCCGGCTCGATGGGCACCTGACCGGTTCGGCCTGGGTAGTCACACGAAGAAACCGGATTGCCGGATCTGCAGGTCGAGCGGGCAATTTTTGATCTGGATAAGCACCGCATCCCGGCGCGGGGCCCTGTTCCAGAACATTGGCATTACGACATCCGTTTTGTCGTGCACGCGACCGGTTCTCTGGATTTTTCCGGAAATGTCGAGTCCTTCGCGCTGCAATGGTTCGATGTTGGCGAATTGGCCCGCGATGAACGACTGGAGGTTTCCATTCGGCGCATGGCGCAGCGCTGGCTGGAACGGGGCTGATTCAACCCGCTAGAAGCCGCTTGCGGCCTTCGCCATGATGCAGTAACAGCGGCTCCAACCGAACGCCGTAATCGGCTCGCATCAGGCGCGGCCGTTGAACTCGCCGGTCAGCGTCGACACCAGAATTTTTTCGCCGTTGCTGATGTACTCGGGCACCTGGATTTCGATGCCGGTGCTGAGCTTGGCCGGTTTCGGGCGCTTGGTGGCGGTGCCGCCCTTGAGCTCGGGCGGTGTGTCGACGACTTCAAGGACTACACTCGGCGGCATCTGGATGGCGACCGGTGCGTCATCAATCAGCTGCACGTAAACGCCTTCAAGGCCTTCGGTGATGTAGCCGGCCATGTCGCCGATGATGTTGGCATCCAGCTGGTAGGGGGTGAAGTCCTCGCTGTCGAGGAAAACGAAGGCGTCGCCGTCCATGTACGAGAAGCTGGCTTCCCGGCGTACCAGATCCAGTTCCTTCAAATCATCATCGGCGCGCAGACTCAGATCGTATTTGTTGCCGGCCGGTACCGAATACATGGTGAAGCGGAAGGTAACATTGCCACCGCGGCCCTGCGGCGCGGAGCGTTCGATATCGCGGATCTGGTACACGGTGTTGTTGTATTCGACGACATTGCCTTTTTTGACATCGCAAGCTTTCATGGGGAAATCCGTAGTGGGTTATTTGGCGGCCAGACGGACCGAGCCGTCGAGGCGGATGGTTTCGCCGTTGAGGTAGCGGTTTTGCAGAATAAATGCGGCGGTCGCGGCGAACTCCTCCGGCTTGCCGAGGCGGGCCGGAAATGGGATTGATGCCGACAGCGACTCCTGCACGGCCGGCGGCATGCCGTCCACCATTGGCGTCCAGAAAATGCCAGGCGCGATGGTCATCACGCGGATGCCGAAGCGGGCCAATTCGCGGGCCATCGGCAAGGTCATGCCGACCACGCCGCCCTTGGAAGCGGAATAAGCGGCCTGGCCGATTTGCCCATCAAACGCCGCCACCGAAGCGGTGTTGATGATGACGCCGCGCTCGCCGTCTTCGCCGGAAGAATTATGCTGCATCACATCGGCCGCCGCCTTCGCGATGTTGAAGCTGCCGATCAGATTGACGCGGATGGTGTTGGAAAACTGCGCCAGCGGCATGCAGGCCTCGCGGCCCAGGACGCGGCCGGCGCCGATGATGCCGGCACAGTTGATAGCGGCGTTCAGACCGCCCATGAATTCGGCGGCCTTGGCGGTATTCTCGGCCACCTGCATTTCATCGGAAACATCGGTGCTTAAATAGACGGCATTGGCGGCGCCCAACAGGGTGATGGCTTCAGCGGCTTTGAGGCTGTTGATGTCGAATAAAGCCACCTTGCCGCGATGGGCGACAATGTGCTGGGCAATGGCGAAGCCGAGCCCGGAAACGCCGCCGGTGATGATGGCGCGGGTATCGGAAAGATTCATGGTAAACCCTCGGTGGAATGCATCATTTTAGCAAAAAACGCCGAAAACCTTTCAGATTCTGAGGACTAACAGAAGTACGGCGGTGCTTACCTTGGTTTCGATTCCTTGATCGGCCTGCTGATGATGGGTTATGGTCACAGCAACGATGGCGACAGTAACATCTTCATCGAGCTTGGCCGGACGCGTTGATTTCCTAGAGGCTTTTCGAGAAGAACCGATTGCAGCCGCCGTGGCCGGTATCGCCCATGGGCTTGTCCAGGGAACGGAATCCGGCTTTGTGATACAGCGCCATGGCGCTGTCCATCCCGGCGAGGGTTTCGAGATAGCACAGCTCGAACCCGAAATCGCGGGCCTTGGCCAGGCAGGCATCCATCAAGGCCTGACCGGCGCCAAGTCCGCGCAGCGCGGGCAGGAAGTACATCTTGCGCAACTCGCAGACGCGAGGATTGGTCGCTCCTTCCAGTGGTGCAATACCGCCGCCGCCCATGACCTGGCCTTCCAGTTCGACCACAAAATAGACGCTTCGGGGCGCGTTGTAGGCTCTGCTCATCCAGTCCACTTCCGGATCATTGATGGCGAATCCCTCGCCATCGGCACCGAACTCCGGCATCACATTGCGGATGATGTAAGCCACACGTGAGTCATCGTGGGGCGTAATCGGACGGATTTTCCAGTTACGGTTTTTCATGGCGCATGGCCCGGTTGACTTTGCTGGCACTCGGCCGGCCGAGCAGTCGGCTCAGCCAGACGCCGGTGTCGACCAGTCTAGCCAAATCCACGCCGGTGGCGAAGCCCATGCCATGCAGCGCATAAACCAGATCTTCGGTGGCCAGATTGCCGCTGGCGCCTTTGGCATACGGACAGCCGCCGGTACCGGAAACCGAGGCGTCCACTGTGCGCACGCCGGCTTCAAGGCAGGCGTAGACATTGGCCAAAGCCTGCCCGTAGGTGTCGTGGAAGTGCACGGCAATCGCCTGCATCGGGATTTCCGTGGCCACGGCCAGCACCAGCTTACGTGCGGCATGTGCGGTACCGACACCGATGGTGTCGCCCAGAGAGATTTCGTAACAACCCATGTCTTTCAGGGTTTTGGCCAGACGTACCACATCGGCGGTGTCGACCGCACCCTGATAAGGACAGCCGAGTACGGTCGAGATATAGCCGCGCACGGCGATGCCATCCTCCGTGGCGCGCTCGAGCACGGGTTGGAAGCGCACGATGCTTTCATCGATGCTGGCATTGATGTTGCGCATGCTGAACGCCTCCGACGCGGCGGCGAACACCGCCACTTCCCGGGCGCCGCAGGCAAGCGCGCGTTCGTAGCCTTTCAGGTTCGGCACCAGTACCGGATACCGGCGGCCATCGTCTTTCGGAAGCAGGGCAAACAGCTGTTCGGCATCGGCCAGCTGCGGCACCCACTTCGGGCTGACGAAGCTGGTCGCTTCGATGCTGCGCAGCCCGCAGTCGGCCAGGCGACCGATCAGTTCGGCTTTGTCGGCGGTGGCGACGAATCCCGCTTCATTCTGCAGGCCATCGCGCGCGGCCACTTCGACGATGCGGACATGGTCAGTCATTCGCGGGTTCCCAGCTGAAAATGCCGGCATCGGAATCCAGCATGCTTCCGGCTTCGGCAAGAATCCCGGTGATGCTGCCGTTGCCCGGCGCCTTGATGCTGAGTTCCATTTTCATGGACTCCATGATCGCCAGTTCGTCGCCGGCCTGCACCGATTGCCCGGACTGTACCTTCAGCACCGCCAGTTTGCCGGGCATCGGAGCCCGGATGAATCCGTCGGAACGGTTGGCGCCATCGCCGGCATCACTGCCCGGAATCCGGATCTGCCAGTGCGACCGGCGCCGGCCGTCGTGGACCACCAAGGCATTGTCATAATGGAAGCAATGCAGGGTATGGTGCCGGCCATCCAGATCCAGCGATACCATATCCCTGCCGGCGTCCCGGATGCGCGCTTCGAACACGGCATCGTGAACGCTCAGGCTCAGCTGATCGCCGGCTAATCGGATCTGGAAAATTTCGTAATCGGCATGGTGTTTCATTGCGACGCGGAACATTGCTTGGCCATATGGCCGCCAGAAATCGCGTTGCGACCAGGGATCGCCAGAATGGGCAGACGACACTGCATGCTCGGCAGCCTTCAGGCTGAAATAAGCGGCTGCGATTGTGTGCCAGGCCGGCAGCTGTTCCGGTTGTTTCAGGACTTCATTGAGGTTCCGGTCGAGAAAACCGGTGTCGATATCGCCACGCTGCACCGCCGGGTGCGCGACCAAATCTTCGAGAAATCCGATGTTGCTCGGCAAACCGAAAATCTGGCAGCCGGCCAGAGCGTCCTGCAGGCGCTGAAGGGCGGCTTCGCGGCTGTCGGCATGCACGATGAGCTTGGCCAGCATCGGGTCGTAGAACACACTGACATGATCGCCTTGGCGAAAGCCGCCATCGATGCGCAGACCGGGATCGGTGTCGGGCAGATGCAGCTGGCGGATGGTGCCGCTGCCGGGCATGAAATTCAGATCCGGGTTTTCCGCATACAGGCGCACTTCAATCGCGTGGCCCTGATGGCGGATGGCGTCCTGCGGCAGGGGCAGCGGGCGACCGGCCGCGACTTCAATCTGCCACTGGACCAGATCAAGCCCGGTAACCATTTCAGTGACCGGATGCTCGACCTGCAGCCGTGAATTGATTTCCATGAAGTAAAAATCACCGTTGGGCGCGACGATGAACTCGACGGTTCCGGCATTGCGATAATCCACGGCGCGCGCAGCGGCCACAGCCGCCTGGGCCATGCGTGCACGGTGCTCGGCATCAAGAAAAGGCGAGGGCGACTCTTCGATGACTTTCTGGAAACGGCGCTGCGCCGAGCATTCGCGCTCGCCGAGATGGATGGTGTTGCCGTGGCTGTCGGCAAAGATCTGGAACTCGATATGTCGCGGTTTTTCGATGTAGCGCTCGAGCAGTACACGGTCCTTGCCGAAGGCGTTGCGCGCCTCGCGTTGACAGGATTCGAGCGCCGCCGCGAAGACCGCCGGCTCATGTACGATACGCATGCCTTTACCGCCACCACCATGGGCGGCCTTGATCATCAACGGATAGCCGACGGCATCGGCTTCACGTTGCAGATGCGCCGGGTCCTGGTCCTCGCCGCCGTAACCGGGCACGACCGGCACGCCGTGGGCGGCCATCAAGGCTTTGGCGCCGGCCTTGGAACCCATCGCCCGCATGCTGGCGGCTTTCGGACCGATGAACATCAGGCCAGCGGCCTCCACCATTTCGGCGAACTCGGCATTTTCGGAAAGGAAGCCGTAACCGGGATGGATGGCCTGGCTGCCGGTGGTCAATGCGGCCTCCAGAACGGCCTGCCGGTCCAGATAACTGGCCGTCGCCTCCGGTGGGCCGATGCAAACCGATTCATCGGCGATGCGGACATGCTCGGCATTGCGGTCGGCTTCCGAATACACTGCCACGGTAGCGATGCCCAGCTGTCGGCAAGTGCGCATGACGCGGCAGGCGATTTCACCCCGGTTGGCAATCAGGATTTTGTCGAACAGGCTCATTCGCCGTCCCAATAGTCGAGATTGTCGTCGATGCGGTTACGAAGGCGAATAGCCTGCGGAAAACCGGCGGCATCGGTGCCGGCAAAATGCGAGGCTCCGGTTTTGCCCGAGTCGGGATACTGGAACATGTCGGGGCTGATGGCGGTACTGACTGCAAGATAGCGCAGGCTATCGGATTCAGACGTGTTTATGATTTGATGCGCGCGCTCATGGCCGCCGCAGGGGCATGCGATGATGTCTCCGGCACGCAGTGGGAAACGGTCTGCGCCAAAACGCAGTTCGCCATGGCCTTCGAGGATGAAAAACATTTCTTCATTGCCGAAATGATTGTGGAACGGGAATGCGGATTTTCCCGGTGGTACTACGGTCAGGTTGTAACCGAGCTTTTCGGCACCCAGTTCCGAGGAAATCGGTGCGATGGCCGCACCGAGATAGGCATCGGGGGCGCCCGGCAGACGCTCTGACAGGGCGACAGGCATGAGCTGATCGAGGTTGATGACCGGTACTTTCATTGTTCGATCCAGCCGCTCGGCCGCTTTTCGAGAAAGGCACTCAGACCCTCCTGGCCCTCGGTGCTGACCCGCAGGCGGGCAATCAGTTCGGCATTATCCTTGTCCTGGTTTTCCATTTGCAGCGCGGTTCCGGCCGGACTGTACTCCCGGATCAGCTGTTTGGCGGCGGCTACCGCTTTCGGCCCGGCTTTGCCGATCCAATGTACGATGCGGTCGATACTGGCATCCAGCTGCGCTGCCGGAACCGCTTCATGCAGCAGTCCGATGTGCAGGGCCTGCACGGCATCGAAGATCTCCGCTGACAGAAAATACCGGCGGGCATGGCGTGTGCCGATGGCGGCAATCACATACGGGGAAATCACCGCCGGCACCAGGCCGAGTTTGACTTCGCTGAGGGTGAATTTGGCGGTATCCACGCCAATGGCGATATCGCAGCAGGCCAGCAGGCCGACGCCGCCGCCGTAGGCCGAACCATTGACACGCGCCAGCACCGGTATCGGCAGGTTGTCCAAGCGACGCAGACAGCGTGCCAGTGCCATGGCATCTTCGAAGTTTTCGTTTTCCGGGGCCTGCGCCATGTCGCGCATCCAGTTCAGATCTGCGCCGGCCGAGAAGGTGCTGCCCGCCCCGGTCACTACCAGACAGCGGGCCCGGGTGGCTTCCACTTCCGCCAAAGCCTCTTCCAGATCGGATATGAGGCTGGCATCGAAGGCATTATGGCTGGCAGGCCGGTTGAGAGTCAGCGTCGCCAGGGTGCCGCGACGTTCGAGCAGGACGGTATCGGACATGGCCTGAGGATTCCCAAAAGGAAATGATAACGGATATCCCGCCGGTCCGGTGCGTGTGGCGCCGGTCAGAACGCGTTGCGCTTGAAGGGCGGCTGGGCGTATATGCGCGATGCGCCATCGGCATCGGTGGCGTGCTTCATCGGGTGTTGGGCTGGTTTTTCTGCAAGCACGGTGTGGCCGACTTCCTTGCGGATTGCGGGATTCGGATCGTCATTAGCGCAGTAGACAAGTGGGTGATCGGAGTTCAAGGACGGCAGGTTCAGCGCACGGCATGGGTTTCATGTGTCTTTACAGCCGCATATTGTGAAGACCGGCTGAATTTCGGACCACACTTGAGCAAAATCAACAGCATTTTCACAACTTAGCGCTATAATGAGAATAATTCCCATTTGGAAAACGGGCATGAATTTGAGCCAATTGACCGTCGGACAGGAAGCCCATGTGCAGGCGGTGACGCCGCAGGGCGAGGGCGATGCCATTGCCATGCGTCTTCTGGACCTCGGGTTTGTCCCGGGCGAAGCCGTTCGCTGCATCGCTTTGGCGCCGTTTGGCGGCGATCCCATTTTGGTACAGGTCGGATTCACCCGATTTGCGCTGCGTGCCTCTGAAGCCGTTCGAATCCAGATTACGGTGGCGCCATGAAGACATTGAATGTCGCATTGGTCGGCAACCCGAACTGCGGCAAAACCGCGCTGTTCAATCTGCTGACCGGAAGCCGTCAGAAGGTGGCCAATTATGCCGGCGTTACCGTCGAACGCAAGGAGGGCCAGTTCGTCCTTGACCAGTCTCAGGTCCGTATCCTTGACCTTCCGGGTGCGTACAGCCTGAAAGCCGCCAGTCCCGATGAGGAAATCACCCGGCAAATCTGCATGGACAGCGGTACGTACCGGTTCTCTCCCGATGTGCTGGTCTGTGTCGTTGATGCCACCAATCTGCGCCTGCACCTGCGTTTCGTGCTGGAGCTGAAGGCGCTTGGCAAGCCGTTGCTGGTGGCTTTGAACATGATGGATGCCGCGGATAAGCGCGGCATCACCATCGATGTGCCGGCATTGGCCTCGGCGCTCGGCGTGCCGGTGGTGCCTACGGTCGCGGTGTCCTCGCGCGGCGCCGATGCCCTGAAAACGGCACTGGCCGCGGATGCATTCGGGTTACCGCCCGTGGAGTGGAACGCGGCCCCCGAGGACAGCCATCAACAGGTGCGGCGCATTCTGGCGGATTGCGTCAGCATGCCCCGTGTGACCTCGCAGACCGATGACCGCTTGGATCGTTGGGTGCTGCATCCGCTGCTCGGCCCCGTCGTTCTGTTCACGCTCCTGTTTTTCATGTTCCAGGCCGTATATGCCTGGGCCGCACCTTTCCAGGACGGCATTTCGTCCGCGGTGGCCTGGATGTCCGGCATGGCCGGTACGCTGATACCGCAGGGCATTCTGTTGAGTCTGATTCAGGACGGCATCTTTGCCGGTCTTGGCACGGTGCTGGAGTTCCTGCCGCAGATCCTGATTCTGTTCGCATTCATTCTGGCGCTGGAAGAAACCGGCTATCTGCCGCGCGCCGCATTTCTGCTCGACCGCGTCATGTTCCTCAGTGGCTTGACCGGACGATCCTTCATTCCGCTGCTGTCGAGCTATGCCTGTGCCATTCCGGGCATCATGGCCACGCGCTCCATCCAGGATCCACGCGATCGTCTGGCGACGATCATGGTCGCGCCCCTCACCACTTGTTCGGCGCGTCTGCCGGTCTACACGCTTCTGATCGGCGCCTTCATTCCTGAAACCGAGGTTGCGGGATTGTTCAACCTGCAGGGGCTGGTGCTGTTCGCGCTTTATCTGTTCGGCATCGTGAGTGTCTTTGCGGTGGCATGGGTGATGAAAATGCTCAGCCTGCGAAAATCCGAGCATGCCCTTCTGCTGGAACTGCCAGCCTACCGGATGCCCAATTTGCGTGATCTGCTGATCGGCCTGTGGGACCGTATGCGTATCTTCCTGCGCCGGGTCGGCGGCATCATTCTCAGCCTCACCGTGCTGCTGTGGTTCCTGTCCAGCTTCCCGAGCCCGCCCGAGGGCTTCACCGGGCCGGCCATCGATTACAGCTTTGCTGGCCGCATCGGGCATGCATTGGCGCCGCTGTTCGCCCCGATCGGATTCAACTGGCAGATCGTACTCGCCCTGATTCCCGGCATGGCCGCGCGCGAAGTGGCGGTCTCCGGGCTGGCCACCGTCTACGCCGTCTCTAGCGACGCGGCGGGCATCAGCCAGCTGGGAAGCATTTTGGCCGCGCAGTGGAGTCTGGCGACCGCGCTTTCGGTACTGACTTGGTATGTCTTCGCCCCGCAGTGTATTTCAACCATCGCCACCATCAAGCGCGAAACCAACTCCTGGAAGTACACGGGTTATGCGGTGGTCTATCTGTTCGGGCTGGCCTATCTGTTTGCCTTCCTGGTTTACCAGACGGCATCGGCGCTGGCATGAGCGACGTCATGCAGTGGCTGCTGGTGTATGCGGTGGTGCTGTGGTGCCTGCTGCGCGTGATGCGCAAATACGCTCCGCAGACGCTGTGGCAGTGGCAGGCAAAAGCA
Source organism: Lysobacteraceae bacterium (assembly GCA_021299355.1). Lineage (GTDB taxonomy): Bacteria > Pseudomonadota > Gammaproteobacteria > Xanthomonadales > Xanthomonadaceae > Arenimonas. The sequence continues at coordinate 7,231 of JAJTGG010000030.1, read as the reverse complement.
AGCTATTTCTTTGAATGCCGTGAAACGTCCTGGAGCCGCCGGCTGGGCCGCTTCCTGCGTCCTGCCGTGGCGATACCGCAGGGCTGTCAGAGCCATTGCCGCTCCTGCCGGAACTGCGCCTGAAGATAAAGCCAGTAAACAAACGCCTCTAATTGGTTACCTCAAAAGGACTTCACTGCCGCACCGATTACCAGTATCTGGCAGACGACCAGATGATTGTAATATACGAATCCTGAGGTTTTGCCCAATCTTTGGGTCTACATCCGATAGACTGCTACCGGTCCACGTTCGATTGGTGCATTCAATGAAGCCGAGAGGGCCAGCGCCAGAACGCGGCGGGTGTCGACCGGATCAATCACGCCATCATCCCAAAGCCGGCTGCTGGCATAGAACGGGTGTCCTTGGCGTTCGTATTGTTCGCGGATGGGATCCTTGAAAGCGGTTTCCTCTTCCGCGCTCCAGACTTCGCCCTTGGCCTCCAGACCATCGCGTTTGACACTGGCCAGCACCGAGGCGGCCTGTTCACCGCCCATGACCGAAATGCGTGCGTTCGGCCAGGACCAGAGGAATCGGGCACCGTAGGCGCGGCCGCACATCGCGTAATTGCCGGCACCGAAACTGCCGCCGATCAGTACGGTGAATTTGGGCACATGTGAACAGGCCACGGCGGTCACCATCTTGGCGCCGTCTTTGGCGATTCCGGCCTGTTCGTATTTGCGACCGACCATAAAGCCGGTGATGTTTTGCAGGAAGACCAGAGGGATATTGCGTTGGTTGCACAGTTCAATGAAATGCGCGCCCTTGAGTGCGCTTTCCGGAAACAGAATGCCGTTGTTGGCGATGATGCCGACCGGAAATCCATGCAGATGGGCGAAGCCGGTAATCAGGGTTTTACCATAACGTGCTTTGAACTCCTGGAACTCGGAGCCATCGACCAGTCGGGCGATGATGTCACGGACATCGAATGGGCGTCTCGCGTCTTTGGGAACGATTCCGTACAGCTGTTCGGCGGGATAGGCCGGTTCGGCCGGCGCTTTCATTGCCAGCGTCTCGGGTTTGCGTCGGTTGAAATTGGCGACGATACTGCGGGCAATCGCCAGCGCATGCTCGTCGTTTTCGGCAAGGTGATCGGCCACGCCGGAAATGCCGGTATGTACCTCGGCTCCGCCAAGGCTTTCGGCGTCGACGATTTCCCCGGTCGCGGCTTTGACGAGCGGCGGTCCGCCGAGAAAGATGGTGCCTTGTCCGCGCACGATGATGCTTTCATCGCACATGGCGGGCACATAGGCGCCGCCGGCGGTGCAGGAGCCCATCACCACCGCGATCTGCGGAATGTTGCGTGCGCTCATGCGCGCCTGATTGTAGAAAATACGGCCGAAATGTTCCCGGTCGGGAAAGACTTCATCCTGCAGCGGCAGGTAGGCGCCGCCGGAATCCACCAGATAGATGCAGGGAAGCTGGTTTTCCAGTGCGATTTCCTGGGCACGCAGATGTTTTTTGACCGTCATCGGAAAATAGGTGCCGCCTTTGACCGTGGCATCATTGGCGACGATGACCACTTCCAGGCCGTGAATGCGTCCGATACCGGTGATGATGCCTGCCGATGGCGCTTGGCCATCGTACTGGCCGTCGGCGGCCAAGGCGGAAAATTCGAGGAAAGGGCTGCCCGGGTCGAGTAGAGCATCAATGCGCTCCCGCGGCAGCAGTTTGCCGCGAGCCGTGTGTTTGGCACAGGCCGCTTCGCCGCCGCCTCGTGCCACGGCGGCAAGCCGAGCATTTAGGGCATCCCGCTGTTCCAGCATGGCCGCGCGGTTGGCGGCATATTCATCAGATTCGGTATTAATCGTGCTGGTCAGTTTCGGCATAGGATGTATTTGCGCCTGTTTCCGTCTAGTTTACCCAAAAAAAAACCGCCGTTGCCGGCGGTTTTTCCAACAATCGCAGAGCGATTATTACTTCTTGGCTTCTTCAGCGGCCGGAGCAGCGGCAGCGTCAGCGGCCGGAGCAGCAGCGGCGTCGGCAGCCGGAGCAGCAGCGGCGTCAGCAGCAGCAGCGTCAGCAGCCGGAGCAGCAGCGGCGTCAGCAGCAGCGGCGTCAGCAGCAGCGGCGTCAGCAGCAGCGGCGTCGGTGGCAGCAGCGGCTTCGGCGGTGGCGTCAGCAGCGGCGTCGGTGGCTTCTTCTTGCTTCGAGCAGGCAGTCAGGGCCAGTGCGAAAGCCAGGGCGATGATGGTTTTGTTCAGGGACATGGGTATTTCCTCAAAGTTTCAATATTGAATTTGATTAAAAAAACGTGCGTTATCACGCACGTAGAACCAATCATGCCAGCATTTTCGAAATAGTCAAGTATTTGTGAGTAAAAAGTAAAATAAATGTTCAGTTAAACCAGTTCGATGGCCATGGCGGTGGCCTCACCCCCGCCAATACAAAGGCTTGCAACGCCTTTGTGCAGGCCTCGGGCCTGAAGGGCATGAATCAGGGTCACCAGAATCCGGGCGCCGGAAGCCCCGATTGGATGGCCAAGTGCGCAGGCGCCGCCGTTGACGTTCACCTTTTCATGGCTGATGCCCAGTTCCTGGATTGGCACCATCGCGACGGTTGCGAAGGCTTCATTGATTTCGAACAGGTCGACATCGGCAACCGCCCAGCCGGCCTTGCCCAGTACCGACTGGATGGCACCGACCGGCGCCGTGGTGAACCATTCCGGGGCTTGGGCAAACGAAGTCTGGGCGACGATGCGCGCAATCGGTTTCAGACTGTGGGCAACTGCATAGGCCTCGGAGCTCAAGACCAGGGCTGCGGCGCCGTCATTGATGCTGGACGAGCTGGCTGCCGTGATGGTGCCGTCTTTTTTGAATGCCGCGCGCAGGCTCGGAATTTTTTCGATATTGCACTTGCCGGGCTGCTCGTCGCTGGCGATTTGCAGCTCGCCTTTACGGCCCGCTAACGTGACCGCTGCGATTTCAGCATCGAAAGCACCGCTTTGCTGGGCCTGCAGGGCACGGCGGACCGATTCGGCGGCAAAGGCGTCCTGTTGCTCGCGAGTGAAGCCGTATTTGGCCACGCACAGCTCGCCGAACACCCCCATCGACTGTTTGTCATAGGGATTGGTCAAACCGTCCCAGGCCATGTGGTCGAGCATTTCGGCACTGCCATAGCGGATGCCGGTGCGTGAACCCATCAGCAGGTGCGGGGCATTGGTCATGGATTCCATGCCGCCGGCTACCACTACTTCCGCCGAACCGGCCTTGATCAGGTCATGGCCGAACATCACGGCCTTCATGCCCGAGCCGCAGACTTTATTGAGGGTGGTGGCGCCGGCCTTCAGGGCCACACCGGCTGCGATGGCGGCCTGGCGTGCCGGCGCCTGACCGAGTCCTGCCGGCAGCACGCAACCCATCAGGACTTCATCGACCTGGTCACCGCTGACGCCCGCCTGTTCCAGGGCGGCCTTGATAGCGGTGGCGCCGAGCTTTGGGCTAGGTACGCCGGTGAATTGGCCGAGCAGGGCCCCGAGTGCGGTACGTTTGGCGCCGAGAATGACGATGGAGCTCATTGGATTTTCCTTTTTCGGGGTTATTGCCGGCCGTCGAACAGTTCGCGTCCGATCAACATGCGGCGGATTTCGTTGGTGCCGGCACCGATGGCATACAGCTTGGCATCGCGCAGGATGCGGCCGGCGTCGTAGTCGTTGATGTAACCATTGCCACCGAGCGATTGGATGCATTCCAGCGCGACCTGCACCGCCGCTTCACTGGCGTGCAGCAGGCAGGCGGCGGCATCCACCCGCGAGCGTTCGCCGGCATCGTAGGCGCGGGCCACAGCATAGGCAAAGGCGCGCGAGGACTGCAGGGCGGTATACATGTCGGCGATCTTGGCCTGCATGATGCCGAAGCTGCCGATAGCGGCATCGAACTGGCGACGCTCGCGCACGTAGGGCAGGGTCAGGTCGAGCGCGGCCTGCATCAGGCCGATCGGGCCGCCCGAGAGCACCAGGCGCTCGGTGTTGAGTCCACTCATCAGCACCTTGACGCCTTCGTGCAGGCTGCCGAGCACGTTTTCAGCTGGAATAGCACAGTTTTCGAACACCAGTTCGCAGGTGTTGGAGCCACGCATGCCGAGTTTGTCGAGTTTCTGCGCGGTGCTGAAGCCGGGCATGCCTTTCTCGATAAGGAACGCGGTCATGCAGCGACTGCCGGCTTCTTTGCCGGCGGTGCGCATGTATACGATCAGCACATCGGCCTCAGGGCCGTTGGTAATCCACATCTTGTTGCCGTTGGCGATCCAGACGCCGTCGTTCAACTCGGCACGGCAGGCCATGGCGCCGACTACGTCCGAACCGGCGCCGGGTTCACTCATCGCCAAAGCGCCGACCCATTCACCGCTGCACAGTTTCGGCAGGTATTTCCCCCGTTGTAGGTCGGTGCCGTTCAGATACAGGTTCTGCACGCACAGATTGGAATGCGCGCCGTAACTCAGGCCGACCGAGCCGGAGGCACGGGAAATCTCTTCCATCGCCACCAGATGGGCGAGGTAGCCCATGCCGGACCCGCCGAATTCCTCAGCCACGGCGATGCCCAGCAGGCCCATGTCACCCATTTTTCGCCAGAGATCGGCCGGAAACAGGTTGTCGCGGTCGATGTCGGCCGCACGCGGCGCGATTTCGGTTTCTGCGAAACGCCGCACGCTGTCGCGCAGGGCATCCAGATCCTCGTCGAGACCGGTCAGTGCCATGCCATCAACCGGCGCGGCGGCCGTGGAAGCGCGGCGCATGTTGACCCAGATGCGGCAGGCGCAGTTTGCCGATGGCGCTGATGCGTTCTTCGGCCATGCGGTCGGCGGCCATGTAGGTCGGAATGCCATCGCGGGCGCTGATTTCGAAAATGCGACCGAGGTTGAAGTAAATCGTACGCAGCATGCGCATGGCGCGCTCGCGGTTGTAGCCGTCGATTTCCAGCGACACGTTCATCAGACCGCCGGCGTTGACCGCGTAATCCGGTGCGTACAGGATGCCACGGCGCTGCACTTCATCGCCGATTTCATTCGTGGACAGCTGATTGTTGGCAGCGCCGCAGATGATTTTGCATTTCAGACGCTGCAGGGTCGCTTCATTGACCGTGCCGCCGAGTGCGGTCGGCGAATACACGTCGGCATCGACGTCGTAGATGTCGTCCAGCGCCACGGCTTCGCAGCCGTAGTCGTCCACTGCGCGCTGCACGGCCTCTTTGTTGATGTCGGTAACGAAAACCTTGGCGCCGCGTTCGTGCAGCAGCTTGACGAACTCCATGCCGACGTGGCCGACACCCTGCACGGCGTAGCTGTACTTGCCGACATCCTCATTGCCGAACTTGACCTGAAGTGCCGACATCAGTCCCTGCAGGGTGCCGAAGGCGGTGAACGGGGAGGGGTCGCCCGAGCCGCCATGCACCTGGTGCACGCCGGTGACGAATTCGGTTTCGCGGTAAACGTATTCCATGTCGTTGACGTCGATGCCCACGTCTTCGGCGGTGATGTAGCGGCCGTTCAATGAATTGACGAAGCGGCCGAAGGCGCGGAACAGGGCTTCGGATTTATCTTTGTTCGGATCGCCCCAGATCACCGCCTTGCCGCCGCCGAGGTTCAGGCCGGATACCGCCGCCTTGTAGGTCATGCCGCGGCTCAGGCGCAATACATCGTTCAGGGCGTCCTGTTCGCTGGCGTAGTTCCACATGCGGGTGCCGCCCAGTGCCGGGCCGAGCACGGTGTTGTGGATGGCGATGATGGCTTTCAGGCCGGCATCTTTGTTATGGCAGAACACCACTTCTTCATGTTCGGTTTTGTTGATGCTTTCGAAAATCATTGGGACTCCGGCAGGTGCATACAGGGTGCGCGCATTATAAAGCAATTGCTCTAGCGCCCGAGCCGGAGCTTACAGCAGACGATGTGGGCGTTCACGGAACCAGAGCGTGCAAATCCACTTAACTCCTTGTTTTACGGGAAGACCGGCATGCAGGCTGCCGCGCAGAGCCTGACCGTTCGCATCGATGTTGTCGAAACGCGTGAGGCAACCCTGTTGGGCAGACACATTTTTCAACAGCAAGGGGAAAGCCGTGGCACCTCCGGATGTAGGCGTATTCAGATAAGTCACCGTGGTATGCAGGCGTTGCCCTGAACCGCCGGCGGCGACTGGAACATAATTCGATTCCGGCAGGAAGTCCCGATGCAGTTTGTATTCCTGTCCGGGCAGATACCGCAACAGAATAAGCTGCTCGGCTTGACTAACCGGCAGGCCGGCAGCATTAGCCATTCGCCTTTGCAGTAAATTCAGATACAGCAGTTCGAATTCAGGAAGAAAGATGAATTCCCAACTGGTGCGGACCTCGTTCTGATGCCGGACCCCTTGGCTATCCACCGAAATCGACGGTGCCAGATCGGGTCCGCCAAGGTACTGGATGTACAGGCACTCTTCATCGCTCAGCAGGTCTGCATGCCGTTGCAGGGCGATGTCCGGGTCCAGGCACTCGCCGTCGGTCGCCAGCGTGGCCCGGTAGATATCACCGAAATCCCAATCCATGCCGGCATCGGCGGGAGCGGTCGGTTCCGGTCCGGCAAAACCCAAAGCCGGATCGGGGGGATTCACCGGCATGCCGACTTCGGCGGCGAGTTTGCGGATGCTGTTTGCGCGGGCCGGATCGGCGCTGCACAGACGGCCCTCGGCAAGCCGTTCACCCAGCAGCGCCATGGCCACCAGACTGCCGTTCATGGCGGCAACTTCCAGCATCGTTGTGCTTCGCAGCTGTTGCTGCGGGGTGCCGAAGCGTCCGAAGTAAACGGCGGCATCGCACAGTGCATGGGCGTGGCCTTGTCGGCAACAGTCCTGCCAGCGCGAGGCCAGTCGTGACCAATCCAAGGCTTCGGCGGATTCAATAAGGCTGACAGTGGCCAAACGGTAGATGGCGGGTGCATAGGTCTGCTGCTCGGCTTCACGCAGCCAGCGCATCGCCCCGGCAATCTGTTCGGCATCGGTCGCCAGCATTAACAGAACCGAGGCTAATTCATGCATCGCCTCGGGAAACTTTTGATTTGCTAATACCCTCAGCAGGGTAGTGCCGGCCTCTAGCTGGTTATCCTGCAGCAGGGCACGTGCACGTTGCAGCTCCGTGATGGCGGATGTTTCGGACATGGGGGGATTTTCTGGTCTTTCGCGCAATTATTGCCTATCGCGGTACAATTGTCATCGTTCGCTTCCGTGCAG
>JAJTGG010000069.1 GCA_021299355.1 Lysobacteraceae bacterium | reverse complement strand
CGTGCGGCCGCTGAACTCGCGGCTGAATTGTGGCAAGCTACACGCTGCCTTCGCCACTGAAATCTCGGACTGGCATGATGCCGCGCTTCCAGTGCTAATCCGTTTGCTTCATCCCGTTTCCTGATAACGAGACTATTTCATGACCACGACACCGAAACGCAAAGGCATCATCCTCGCCGGCGGTTCCGGCACCCGACTGTATCCGGCGACCCGCTCAATCTCCAAGCAGTTGTTGCCAATCTTCGATAAGCCAATGATTTACTACCCGCTGACCACGCTGATGCTTGCTGGTATCGACCAAGTGCTGGTGATCTCGACCCCACAAGATACGCCGCGTTTCGCTGATTTGCTCGGCGACGGCAGCCAGTGGGGCATGCATATTGAATACGCCGTGCAGCCCAGTCCGGACGGTCTGGCGCAGGCCTTTCTCATCGGCCGTGATTTCGTTGCCGGCGGCCCGAGCACCCTTGTGCTTGGCGACAATATTTTCTTCGGCCATGATTTCATTAGGCAGCTCGCAGATGCCGATGCCCGTGGCGATGGTGCCACAGTCTTTGCCTATCATGTTCATGATCCGGAGCGTTATGGCGTGGTGGAGTTTGATGTTATGCGACGAGCAATCAGTATCGAAGAAAAGCCATCCAAGCCGAAAAGCAGTTACGCAGTCACTGGACTGTATTTTTATGACCATCAGGTCTGCGACATTGCTAAAGATATCAAACCATCAGCCCGCGGTGAGTTGGAAATTACCGATGTCAACCGTGTGTATCTAGAGCAGGGTGGGTTGAACGTGGAAATCATGGGTCGCGGCTATGCTTGGCTGGATACTGGTACCCACGATAGTCTGCACGAGGCGTCCAGCTTCATCGGTACTTTGCAGAAGCGCCAAGGCCTGATGGTCGCTTGCCCCGAGGAAATTGCCTTTCATCAGGGCTGGATTGATGCAGAACAAGTGAAGCGTCTGGCACAGCCATTGGCCAAGAACGATTATGGTCGTTATCTGCTGAATCTGGTGAAATAAAGATGGCTTATACTGTAGTTGCAACCGACCTGCCAGAGGTCCTGCTGTTGGAGCCCAACGTTTTCGGCGATGAGCGTGGATTTTTTTACGAAAGCTTCAACTACCGCGATTTTGCTGCCTGTATCGGCTATGACGTAGACTTTGTGCAGGACAACCACAGCCGCTCTGCAGCCGGCGTGCTTCGAGGCCTCCATTACCAAATTCAGCATCCTCAGGGTAAGTTGGTGCGAGTGGCCCAAGGGAGCGTGTTCGACGTTGCAGTCGATCTACGACGTTCCTCTCCAAATTTTGGCCGCCATATTGGTGTGGAGCTTTCCGCTGAGAACCACCGTCAACTTTGGGTGCCTCCGGGTTTTGCACACGGGTTTCTGGTGCTTAGTGAATATGCCGAGTTCCTATACAAAACCACGGATTACTGGTATCCCGAACATGAGCGCAGCCTGAGATGGAACGACCCTGAAATCGCCATATCATGGCCACTATCCGGAGATCCGAAATTATCACAGAAGGATAGTCATGCCGCTGATTTTAGGCAAATTACCCATTTCGAGTAGATTCTTCATTGGGGCGTTACCACCCTCATTACCCCTGCGAATTATTCCTATAGTCTTAGGCTATGCCATTGAATTATAATGATCCTTCAATCGTAAATTGTCCTGAAGGCTCCTGTGCAGCAAATTCTGTTTTATTTCCTGATTGCGTTCCTGGTCAGTGCCGGCACCATCCGGCTGCTGCTGCCGCTGGCGCAGCGCTGGAACTGGGTCGACCACCCCAACCACCGCAAGAACCACGACGCCCCGACTCCGGTCATCGGCGGTTTGGGGGTGTTCGTGGGCATTGCCGTGCCGGTGTTTCTGGCCAACGGCCTGAACAACTACGCCGTGGGCTGGTTCTGCGGTGCACTGCTGCTGGTCATCGTCGGCCTGATTGACGACCGCATTGATGTGCGCTGGTACATCCGCCTGGCCGTGCAGATTGTTGCCGCACTGTGCCTAATCTATATTGCCGACACCCGCGCCGCGCACCTGGGCCCACTGTTCGGTCTGCCTGATATCGAGACGGGCTGGCTCAGTGTACCGCTGTCGATCATCGCGATTGTCGGCCTGATCAACGCCCTGAACATGGCCGACGGCATCGATGGCCTGGTCGGTTCGCTGGTGGTGGCCAGCATGCTGATGTTCATCAGCGCTGGCATGTATGCCGGCCTCCCCGAAATCACCTTCCGGTTGACCTGGGTCATTGGCGCGGTGGTGGGCTTTCTGTGGTTCAATCTGCGCTTTGGCAAACAGACCCGCGCCCGCGTTTTTCTGGGCGACACCGGCAGCGCCCTGCTGGGCTATACCATTGCCTATATCGCGTTCCGCCTGACCCAGAGTCCAGTCCATCCCATTAGTCCCATCTTGGCACCATATTTCATTGCGATACCGGTTATCGACTGCCTGGTACTTATGCTGCGCCGTTGGCGCAACGGGCAATCGCCGGTACATGCCGACCGCAACCACATCCATCACCTGCTGCTGGATGCCGGTTTCAGCGTCACTCAGACGGTACGCTTTTTGGTGTTGCTGAGTTTCCTCATCGGACTAGCCGCCGCCGCGTGGTTGTCCTTGGACTTTCTCTATGAAAAGGCCGTGCTGCTCATCAACTTTATTCTGATGACTTTGATCTGGTACGCGCTAAGTGCGGACCGCGAGCGCATCGTGGCAAAGCTTTCCCGCATCCACGGGTTCATGTACGGAAAATCATCCTGAAAAAAGCCCCCGTTTCCGGGGGCTTTTTACATCCTATCCAACCCTTGCGTGGGCTGGCTTACTTCTTCTGACTGTCCTTGAAGCCCTGCTCGTAGCCTTTAGAAAACGCCGACTCGTAACGCGAATCGTAGCTGTCTTCGTGGCGCTGGTAGGCGTTCTTGGCGCCGGACGTGGCGTCGCGCCGGACGTGGCGTCGTCTTGACCGGCGGCATAGCCTTCCTTGTAGTACACGCAGGCGGTCTTATCCATCGAGGCCGGGCAGGCCGGGGTATCGGCCAGAACCGAACCGGCCACGAACAGGCTGGCGAGGGCGAGGGCGAATACACGCAATTTCATGAGCATCTCCAATGCGGACGCATGTCCGTGGCATAAGCATAGCAAGTTCCGCCCCCGCCGCAAGCGGTGGGCTGAATGCCGGATTAATCCCCCCGGCCCGACGATTTCCTCTAAAATGAACGGAATTCCCTGAAAATCAAGCGCATGAAGCCCTTATCCCATCTCGACCGGCTGGAAGCGGAAAGCCTGCACATCTTCCGCGAAGTCGCCTCCGAGTTCAGCAATCCGGTGCTGCTGTATTCCATCGGCAAGGACAGCACGGTGCTGCTACACCTGATGCGCAAGGCGTTTTTTCCGGCGCGCCCGCCGATTCCCCTGCTGCATATCGACAGTACCTTCGAGTTCCGCGACACCTACGCCTTCCGTGATCAGGTGCCCGAGCGCTGCAATGTCGATCTACGGGTGTACATCAACCAGGAGGGCGTGCGTCAGGGCATCAACCCGTTCGATCACGGCGCCACCGTGTATACCGACATCATGCGCACCCAGGCCCTGCGTGAAGCGCTGGAGCAGGGCGGCTACGACTGCGCCATCGGCGGCGCCCGCCGTGACGAGGAAAAATCGCGGGCCAAGGAACGCATTCTGAGTTTTCGCAGCGCCGAACACCGCTGGGATCCCAAGGCCCAGCGTCCGGAACTGTGGAATCTGTACAACACCCGCATCCGCAAGGGCGAGTCGGTGCGCGCCTTCCCGATTTCCAATTGGACCGAGCTCGACATCTGGCTGTACATCCTGCGCGAGAACATCCCCTTGCCGGAGCTGTACTTCGCGCGCAAGCGCCCGGTGGTGACCCGCGACGGCGTGTTGATCATGGTCGACGACGAGCGCATGAAACTGCTGCCCGGCGAAGTGCTGGAAGAGAAGATGGTGCGCTTCCGTACCCTCGGCTGTTACCCGCTGACCGGCGGTGTTGAATCGCAGGCCGAGACGCTCGAGCAGGTGGTGACCGAAATTCTGACCGCGCGCACCTCCGAGCGCCAGGGCCGGGTGATCGATCACGATCCGGCGGCCTCGATGGAGAAGAAGAAGCAGGAGGGCTATTTCTGATGGCCACCGACATCCACGACTACCTGCACCGTCACGAAACCAAATCGCTGCTGCGCTTCATCACCTGCGGCAGCGTCGACGACGGCAAGAGCACCCTGATCGGGCGCCTGCTGCACGACACCAAAGGCCTGTTCGACGACCAGCTGGCCACCCTGGAAAAGGATTCCGCCAAACACGGCACCCAGGGCGAAGATATGGATTTCGCGCTGCTGGTCGACGGTCTGGCCGCCGAACGCGAGCAGGGCATCACCATCGATGTGGCCTACCGCTTCTTTGCCACCGACAAGCGCAAGTTCATCGTGGCCGATTGCCCGGGTCACGAACAATACACCCGCAACATGGCGACCGGCGCGTCCACCGCCGATGTCGCCGTGGTGCTGATCGACGCCCGCAAAGGCGTGCTGACCCAGACCCGCCGGCACAGCTTCATCGTCTCGCGCCTGGGCATCAACCACGTGCTGCTGGCGGTCAACAAAATGGATCTGGTCGACTTCGCCGAGGGCGTGTTCAATGCCATCGTTGATCAGTACCAGCAGCTGGCTGATCAGCTTGGTATCTCCAGCGTACAGGCGGTGCCGCTCTCGGCCCTGGCCGGCGACAACCTGATTACCTCCTCGCCGCGTACGCCCTGGTACAAAGGCCCGTCGGTGCTGTCGTATCTGGAAGAGGTAGTCATTGCCGAAGCCGGCGATGACGGCGCGCACAGTGGTCGTTTTCCGGTGCAGTGGGTCTGCCGTCCGAATCTGGATTTCCGTGGCTTTGCCGGCACGCTCTGCGCCGGTGCCTTCGCGGTCGGTGAGGACGTGGCCGTGCTGCCTTCGGGCAAGCGCTCGCGCATCGCCCGCATCGTGACCCAGGGTGGCGATCTTGATTCTGCCCATCGTGGCCAGGCGGTCACCCTGACGCTCGCCGATGAAGTCGACATCAGCCGCGGCGATGTCATCGTCTCAGCCAGGAATCCGTGCGAAACCGCCGACCAGTTCGCCGCACACGTGATCTGGATGGACGAGGCCGAACTGATTCCCGGTCGTGGCTACTGGCTGAAGATCGGCGCGCGCACGGTCAATGCCACCGTCACCGAAATCAAGCACAAGATCGACATCAACAACCAGGAACCACTGGCCGCGAAAACCCTGCACCTGAATGAGATCGGCGTATGCAATCTCAAGCTTGATCAGGCCATCGCCTTCGCGCCCTACGCGCTGGATAAAATCCTGGGTGGTTTCATTCTGATCGACCGGCAGAGCAACGCCACCGTGGCCGCCGGCACCATTGATTTCGCGCTGCGCCGCGCCGGCAACATCCACTGGCAGGCGATGGACGTTAACAAGGCCGCACGCGCCGGGCTGAAGAGCCAGGTCCCGCGCTGCATCTGGTTCACCGGTCTGTCCGGATCGGGCAAGTCGACCATCGCCAATCAGCTCGAACAGCGTCTGCTGGGCGCGCATCACCACACCTATGCGCTCGACGGCGACAACGTGCGTCACGGCCTGAACCGCGATCTGGGCTTCACCGAAGCCGACCGGGTCGAGAACATCCGGCGCGTGGCGGAAGTGGCGCGCCTGATGGTGGATGCCGGCCTGATCGTGCTGGTCTCGTTCATCTCGCCGTTCCGCAGCGAACGCGACATGGCGCGCGCCCTGTTCAGCGACGACGAGTTCATCGAAGTGTTCGTCGATACGCCGCTGGAACTGTGCGAGCAGCGCGATGTCAAAGGCCTGTATGCCAAAGCCCGCGCCGTGAGCAGCCCTCCCGCCCCTTTACTGGGAGGGAGGTGCGAAGCATCGAGGTCTGATTCCCCCTTTAGCACAGGGGATTAACAGCAGCCGTGGTCGCCGAATTTTGCATGGCCGGCGTGCGCCGCGACGCCCATGGTCAGGCCCTGCAGGCCGGCCTGGTAGTGTGCGGCCACCACATGCGCCACCGCTTCGGTCACGCGCTTGCCGGTCGGAATATGCAGGAACTCGTTCGGCCCGTGCGCGTTGCTGTGCGGGCCGAGCACGCCGGTGATCATGAACTGGGCGCCGGGGAATTTCTCGCCGAGCATGCCCATGAACGGAATGGTGCCGCCTTCGCCCATGTACATCGCCGGCGCGCCAAAGGCCGCCTGCGAGGCGTCTTCGATCGCGGTTTCCAGCCACGGCGCCAGCGCCGGGGCGTTCCAGCCGGTCGAGGCTTTTTCCAGTTCGAAGCTGACCTTGGCACCATAGGGCGGATCGGCTTCCAGGGTCTGTTTCACGAACGCACCGGCTTTGTCCGGATCGAGCATCGGCGGAATGCGCAGCGAGATCTTGACCGCGGTGAACGGACGCAGCACGTTGCCGGCATTGCCCAGTGTCGGCAGGCCGTCCACGCCGGTGATCGATAGCATCGGGCGCCAGGTACGGTTCAAAATCAGTTCGCCCAGATCGCTGCCCATCGGACGCATACCGTCCAGGAACGGGAATTTGTCGAACACTTCTTCGCCCAGCACTTCAGCGGCACGACGCGCCTGATTGACGCGTTGTTCGGGAATCGCGACATGCAGCTCTTCGCGGTGGATGTGGCCGGTATCGACCTCTTCCAGACGGTTCAGCAGCTGCCGCAGCACGCGGAAGCTGGACGGCACGATGCCCGAGGCATCGCCCGAGTGCACGCCTTCGCTCAGCACATCCACCCGCAGGTTGCCGCCGGTCAGGCCGCGCAGCGAGGTGGTGCACCACAGCTGGTCGTAGTTGGCGCAGCCCGAGTCCAGGCAGACCACCAGGCTCGGCTTGCCGATGCGCGCGGAAAGATGGTCGACGTAATACGGCAGGTCGTAGCTGCCGGATTCTTCGCAGGCTTCAATCAGGATCACGGTGCGCGCATGTGCGATGCCCTGCGCCTTCAGCGCGGCGATGGCGGTCAGCGAACCGAACAGGGCGTAGCCGTCATCGGCGCCGCCGCGGCCATACAGTTTGTCGCCCTTGATCACCGGCGTCCACGGGCCCAGGTCGGCGTCCCAGCCGGTCATTTCCGGCTGCTTGTCGAGGTGGCCGTACATCAGCACGCAGTCTTCGCCGCTGCCGTCGATTTCGATGAAGATCAGCGGCGTGCGGTTTTCCAGACGCACGATCTCGACCTGCATGCCGTCGATGGCCTGGGCCTTGGCCCAGTCGGCCAGCAGCTGCGTGGCCTGTTCCATGTAACCGTGCTTCTGCCAGTCGGCGTCGAACATCGGCGACTTGTTGGGGATTTTGATGTACTCGACCAGCTGGCCGACGATATCGGCATCCCAGCGGTCGGCGATGAAGGCGGAGAGCGCGTGCTTGTCCATGGATCCATCCTGGCGTGGAAAAGCTCATTTTAGCAGGCTAGGAATTTTCCGACAGCGCTTTCGGACAGGTCTGACATGCGCTGTCGATATCGCCGTCTGAACCCCGCCGCCGCCGCTTGCGACACTGTTCCCACCTGGCGCTGGTGCCAGTTCAACCACGGAGAATCCCATGTCATCCATCCGCACTCTCGTTCACAGCCTGATCCTCGCCCTGTGCTTCAGTCAGGCCGCGCTGGCCGTCACCCCGCCGGCCCAGCAGGTCAACATCAACACCGCCGATGCCGCCACCCTCGACCGCCTGCTCGATGGCGTCGGCCCGACCAAGGCCCAGGCCATCGTCGATTACCGCAAAAGCAACGGCGCCTTCCGCAGCCCGGCTGATCTGGCCAAGGTCAAGGGCATCGGCCCGGCCACGGTCAAGCGCAATGCCGCCCGCATCAGTGTCGGCGTGGTCAAGGCCAAACCGGCAGTTCCGGCCAAGAAACCCGCGACACGCTAAGGCCCAGGCCCCTGCCGCCGCCCGCACTGCGGGCGGTGGCTCGGCCGCAGGCCGTGTGCGACACTAGCGGCATGTCTTATCGCTATTTTCCGCAATCCGCATTCGTGTCCATGCCCTGGAAGAATGGCGGCGGCAGCACCCGCGAAATCCTCCGCGTTCCCGAAAGCAGCGACGATTGGCAATGGCGTCTGTCCATCGCCGACATCGCCGCCGACGGACCGTTCTCGGCCTTCCCCGGTTGCGAGCGTTCGCTGACCCTGCTGCAAGGCGCCGGCATGGCCCTGCAGTTCGCCGACCGCCACTGCGATCTGCGCCCGCCGTATGCCACCTGCCGCTTTGCCGGTGAGCAAACCCCGGAATGTGTTCTGTTTGATGGCCCGACCGTGGATTTCAACGCCATCTGGCGCCGCGATGCAATCAGCATCACGGTTGAACGCCGCGCCATGCACGGCAGCCTGTGGTGCGTGCCCGAGCCGGGCGTGAGCTGGTTCGTGTTGCTGCTTTCGGGCAGCTTGGGCCTCAAGGATGATTCGCACGGACCGCAGTGCGCGCCCGGTGACGGACTCTGGCTGCAGCCCGAAGCCTGCGCGCCGCGGCTGATGCTGGAGGCTTACGGCGAAGCGCTGTGGCTGAAAATTCAACCGGCTTAGCGGTCGTCGCGGGTATAGATCACGCCGTTTTCGATACGTACCGGAAATTTTGGTACGCCGACATACGCCGGGGCGCACAGGGCCTCGCCGGTGCGTACATCGAACTTGGCACCGTGTAGCACGCACTCGATTTCGGCGCCATCCAACTTACCCGGACTGAGTTCGAAATCCTGATGCGTGCATTTGTCTTCCAGCGCATAGATCTCGCCGTCGATGTTGCAGACCAGAATCGCGGTGTCGCCGTCGAAGCACACGGTGTGTTCGCCCGGTAGCAGTTCGCCCAGCGGGCACACGGCCTGCCAGCCGTTTAAATCGGCACTCATGGGTTTTCTCCGGGCAGGGCTTTGCGCAGGACTTCAAAACGCAGATCATCGCGCAGCGGCAGGCCGAATCGGGCATCGCCGTAGGGAAAGGGTTTTTTGATGCCGGTACGCGCATAGCCGCGGCGCTGGTAAAACGCGATCAGTTCCTCGCGGATGTCGATCACCGTCATTTCCATGGCCGCGCATTGCCAGACCAGTGCTACACGTTCGGCCTCCTGCATCAATTGCTTGCCGATGCCGCCGCCCTGCAAGTGCGGCGCGACCGAGAACATGCCGAAATAACAGGCCTCGCCATTCTTTTCCAGATGGCAACAGGCCAGCAGCTGGCCATCCTGTTCGGCCAGCACAATCACACTGCCGGTCTTGCCGATGTCGGCCGCCACACCCGCGGTATCGATGCGTTGTCCGTCCAGAAAATCGGCCTCGGTGGTCCAGCCGGCGCGGCTGACCTCGCCGCGGTAGGCCGATTCCACCAAGGTCACGATGGCGGGAATATCGGCGGCGACGGCGTTACGGAACTGCAGCTCCATGCTCAGCCCAGCATGCGGCGCACGAAAGCGATGCCGTCGATCAGGGCGTCGACCTCCGCTTCCATGCTGTAAAACGCCAGCGAGGCGCGGCAGGTGGCCGGTACGCCGTAAAACGCCATCAGCGGATGCGCGCAATGGTGTCCGGAGCGCACCGCGATGCCCTGCAGATCGAGCAGGGTAGCCAGGTCATGCGAGTGCGCGTTCTCGATCAGAAACGACAGCACGGCGGCCTTGTGCGCGGCGGTGCCGATCAGGCGCAAGCCCGGAACGCGTTGCAGGCGCTCGGTGGCGTAGGCCAAGAGCTGCTGTTCGCGTTCGGCAATAGCCGTCATGCCGATGCCATCCAGATAGCTGACGGCCGCGCCCAGTCCGATAAAGCCGGCGATATTGGGCGTGCCGGCTTCGAATTTGTGCGGCGGATCGTTGAAGGTGGTTTTTTCAAAACGCACTTCCCGGATCATTTCACCGCCGCCGAAAAACGGCGGCATGCTTTGCCAGTGCTCACGCTTGGCCCACAGCGCGCCGGTGCCGGTCGGCCCGCACAGCTTGTGGCCGGTGAAGGCGTAGAAGTCGCAGCCTAGCGCCGGAATATCGACCGGCATGTGCGGTACCGCCTGGGAGCCGTCAATGACCGTGGTGATTCCGGCCTTGCGCGCCCACGCACAGATCTCGGCGACCGGGTTGACCGTGCCGAGCACATTGGACACATGGGTCAGCGCCAGGATTTTCACCGGCGC
>JAJTGG010000003.1 GCA_021299355.1 Lysobacteraceae bacterium | reverse complement strand
ACCAGGTCGAGGAAATCGAGCACATCCTCAGTGATCTGATCTTCATCCGCGAAGGCAAGATCACGCTGAACACCAGCATGGATGAAATCGCCGAACGCTTTACCGAAGTGATGGTCGGTTCCGAACATTACGCCGCTGCCAAGGCGCTCGGTCCGATCGACGAACGATCGGTGTTCGGCAAGACCGTTTTCCTGTTCGACGGCATCAACCGCTCCACCCTGGCGCCGCTGGGCGACATGAAAACGCCAGGCATCGCCGATCTGTTTGTCGCCACCATGAAAGGAACCTACGCATGAACACGATGAAATGGCTTTTGAAACGCGAGTACTGGGAACACAAAGGCGGCTTCTTCTGGGCGCCGGTGGTGGTTTCCGGGCTTTTGGCTCTGCTGACCATCGGTTCCATGCTGTTTGCGACCGTGGCAGGCAGCCAAGGCAGCTTCCATCTGGATGGCAACAATGCCGCCATCAACCTGCAACTGGCCCTCAACGACATCTCCGATCCGCAGAAGATCGAGTTCGCCAAAGGTTTAGCTGTCGGTTACCCGGCCGTGGCCATGCCGTTGATGTTCACCCTCGGCTTCGTGGTGTTCTTCTACTGCCTCGGCTGTCTGTATGACGAACGCAAGGACCGAAGCATCCTGTTCTGGAAATCGCTGCCGGTTTCCGACCGCGACACCGTGGTTTCCAAGGCCCTGACGGCCCTGGTGGTCGGCCCGATCATTGCCATTGCTTTCGCTCTGGCGCTGTCCCTGGTGGTTCTGTTCACCCTGATGGTGCTGGCGGCGTTCCATGGCCTGAACCTGTTCGGCCTGGTGCTGGGCGATACCAACTTCTATCTGGTCATCGCGCAGATCGTCAGCTTCATCCCGGTTTATGTTCTGTGGGCGCTGCCGACCGTCGGCTACCTGATGTTCGTGTCCAGCTGGGCCAAGACCAAACCCTTCCTGTGGGCAGTCGGTGTCCCGGTGGTCGGTGGTGTCATCCTGACCTGGGTGAATGCCCTTGCCGGCTCTCCCTTCGTGCTGGAAAGCTACTGGAAAATCATTGTGGCCCGCGGTCTGGGCAGCGTGTTTCCCGGATCCTGGCTCGGCCAGGTCGCCGAAACCAACGTCAACATGAATCCGGACAATGCCGTCAGCGTGCTGCTCGCCAATACCTACAGCCTGCTGGGCACGGCCAATCTCTGGATCGGTGTCGTCATCGGACTGGTCTTCCTCGCCGGAGCGGTCAGAATGCGTCGCTACCGCGACGAAGGCTAAGATGTCACGTGCCGGGGCGGATTTTCCGCCACGGTTTCACCGGAATCATCAAAGGAAAGACCCGACCATGAAAACCACCCGCTATCTGCCACTGGCCCTGCTGACCGTAATGCTCGCCGCCTGCAATGTCGACAACACCGCGCAGACCGTCGAAGGCATTAAAGCCGAAGTCGCCAAGGGCATCGAAACCGACATGCACAAAGCCATTACCGAAGTCAAAGCCGACCTGACCGACATCACCATAACGATGCAGGACGGCGGCAAGGCGACCATCACCGCAAACGGCGATCTCAGCATTGCCGGACAAGCGGTGACGCTGAGCTCGCAACAACGTGAACTCACCAAACAGTACTATGCCGCAACCAAGCAGATCGCGATGCAGGGTTTGGAAATCGGCAAGGAAAGCGCAAAATTGGCGACCCAGGCCATCGGCAGCGCCATCGGCGGCATCATCAGCGGCAAGAACGAGGCTGAAATCGAAAAGTCGGTAGAAGCCAAGGCCGGCAATATCAAGCTCGTCGCCGACAGGCTCTGTGCCAGCGCGCTTGAATTGCAAGCCATCGAGAAAAAACTGACCACGGCCCTGCCACAGTTCAAACCCGAACCGATGACTGTGGAACAAGGCAAGGATGGCTGCAGCGTGAACGCTGCGGACAGCATCAACATCGACATGGGCGAATCGACGCAGAACTCCGAAACAGCGCCGAAACCCTGATCTGTTTTTTCTGAACGATAAAACCCTGGCCTGCCAGGGTTTTTTATGGCCATGAAACCCCTTTAGGCGGTCAGCCGCGCCGGATCAAGCAGCCGCTTCAAATCGGCCAGACTCAAATCCGTCATTTCCCGGGCTACATCGATAAGCGGACGCTTTTCGGCATAAGCCCGCTTGGCAATCTGCGCTGCCTTTTCATACCCGATGACCGGGTTCAGGGCGGTGACCAGCATCGGATTGCGGGCCAAGGCTTCACTCATCCGAGCCTTGTTGAACTTCAGACCATCAATGGCTTTTTCCGCCAGATGGCTGCAGGCCGATGCCAGCAGATTCAGATTCTGGATGCTGTTGTAGGCGATCACCGGCATCATGGTGTTGAGCTGGAAGCTGCCACTCTGCCCGGCAATGGACACCGTCGCATGATTTCCCATGACCTGGGCGCAGACCATGGCCACCGCTTCGGGGATTACCGGATTCACCTTGCCCGGCATGATCGAGCTGCCCGCCTGCAAAGCCGGCAACTCCGCTTCCGCCAGCCCGGTCAACGGGCCGGAGTTCATCCAGCGCAGATCATTGGCGATTTTCATCAAACTCACCGCCAGACCATTGCACTGGCCAGAGAGCTCGACCAAATGGTCCTGCGCCGCCATGGATTCGAATTTATTGGCTGCCGGGCGGATGCGCAGGCCGGTGGCTTTGGCGAGGTGCCGGCAGGCCAGTATGGTCATTTTCGGATCGGCATTCACTCCGGTGCCGACGGCGGTGCCGCCCAGCGGCAGCTCCAGAAGTCGCTTCCCGGTGTCCTGCAGGCGGGCCACGGCGGAATCCAGCTGCGCCAGCCAAGCCGATAGTTCCTGCTCCACCGTGATCGGCATGGCATCCATCAGATGTGTCCGGCCGGTTTTCACCAGACCACGGCCCTGACGAGCTTTTCTGGAAACACTGGCCCGCAGTTGTTTCAGTGAGGGCAGAAGCACCCTGTTCAGCAGCAGCGCCGATGCCAGAAGACTGCTGCTGGGCACCACATCATTCGAACTTTGGCCGTAATTGACATCGTCATTCGGGTGAATCGCCAGCCCAGATTGCCGGTGCGCGAGGGCAGCGATGACCTCATTGAGATTCATGTTGCTGGATGTCCCGGATCCGGTCTGGAACACATCGACCGGGAACTGATCGGCATGTTCGCCGCAGGCGATGGCGTTGGCAGCCTTGGCAATGGCCTTGGCACGTTTGGCCGGCAGATGGCCGAGCATGCCGTTGGCTTCGGCCGCGGCTACTTTGATCCAGGCCATGGCCTGGATGAATTCCGGCGGCATGCGCAGACCGGAAATGGCGAAGTTGTGCAGCGCACGCTGGGTCTGGGCGCCGTAAAGCGCATCGAACGGAACAAGAAGCTCGCCGAAACCGTCCTGTACAACGCGGAATTTCAAGCTCATGGGACCACTCCGTTTCGACTGGATTCTCGATGATAACGCCTTTTCACGGTACAATTGTCACCTGACAGCGCGCGGCAGGCATGGCTTGCCCCGCCCGGCACACCTTCATCCTAGGCTTACCGATCATGACCGAGCATACCCTCCTCGCCCTTTCTCCGACCGATGGCCGCTATGCCGGCAAAGTCGATGCCCTGCGGCCGGTGTTTTCCGAGTTCGGTCTGATCAAAACCCGGGTGCATGTGGAAATCGAATGGCTGATCGCCCTTGCCGCCGAATCCGGTATTGCCGAACTTCAGGAATTCGATGAGACCCAGACCACTTTTCTTCGCGCCATCGCCGCTGATTTCAGCCTTGCCGATGCCGAGCAGGTCAAAACCATCGAGCGCGCCACCAACCACGATGTCAAAGCCGTCGAGTATTTCATCAAGGAAAAACTGGAAAGCCGTCCGGATCTGGCGCAGGCCAAGGAGTTCACCCACTTCGCCTGCACCTCGGAAGATATCAACAACCTGAGTTACAGCCTGATGTTGCAGCAGGGCCGGGATACCGTGCTGCTGCCGGCACTTGGACGCCTTCAGGATGCCCTGCTGATGCTCAGCCATGCCCACGCCGGCCAGCCGATGCTGTCGCGTACACACGGCCAGACCGCATCGCCGACCACACTCGGTAAGGAAATGGCCAACGTACTGGCCCGCGTCAACCGTCAGATGCCTCAATTGCGCGGCATCCGCATGCCCGGAAAAATCAACGGTGCGGTCGGCAACTACAACGCGCACGTGGTGGCCTATCCTGCGGTCGACTGGCCGGGTTTTGCCGAGCGCTTCGTGACCGGTCTTGGCTTGGAGTTCAACCCCTATACCACCCAGATTGAACCGCATGATGCCATCGCCGAACTGTGCGATGCCATGCGCCGGATCAACATCATCGGCATCGACCTGTGCCGTGATATCTGGGGCTACATCTCCTTAGGCTACTTCAAGCAACAACTAAAGGCCGGTGAAGTCGGCTCCTCGACCATGCCGCACAAGGTCAATCCGATCGATTTCGAAAACGCCGAGGGCAATTTCGGCATCGCCAACAGCCTGCTCGGCCATTTCGCCGGAAAGCTGCCGATCAGCCGCTGGCAGCGCGATCTGAGCGACTCGACCGTGCTGCGGGCGCTCGGCACCGGTTTCGGACACACGCTGATTGCATTGGATTCGCTGGGCAAGGGGCTTGGCAAGCTGGAAACCAACCCGCAGCGCCTGCAGGAAGATCTGGACAGCGCATGGGAAGTGCTGGCGGAACCGGTACAGACCGTGATGCGCCGCTACGGCTTGCCGAATCCCTATGAGCAATTGAAAGTCCTCACACGCGGCCAGGGCATCACCGAAGCCAGCATGCGTGATTTCATCAGCACTCTTGCTTTACCCAAAGCGGCCAAACGGGAGCTGCTCGCCCTCACTCCCGCCAGTTACATCGGACATGCCGAGATGTTGGCCAAAGCCATCCGTAAGGCCTAGCTAATGATTGAAAGTACCGGCAACGCGCAGCACTTCCTGGGAATGCCGGTCGAGCGCTTCCTCGCCGAGTATTGGCAGAAAAAACCCCTGCTGATCCGTCAGGCCTTCCCCGGCTTCTCACCACCGCTTTCGCCGGAAGACCTGGCTGGCCTGGCCTGCGAAGAAGGGCCTTTGGCGCGCGTTGTCACCTATCAGCGCAAAAAAGATACCTGGAGCCTGCGCACGGGACCATTCGTGGAAAGCGATTTTCCCAAGCTCGGCCACCACGACTGGACCCTGCTGGTTCAGGACATGGACAAATGGGATGCCGATGTCGCCGAATTGCTGGTGCCATTTTCTTTCCTGCCGCGCTGGCGGGTGGATGATGTGATGATCAGCTTCGCCGTCGAGGGCGGCTCGGTTGGGCCGCATATCGACCAATACGATGTGTTTCTGGTGCAGGCCATGGGTCATCGCAAGTGGCAAATTGAAGCCGAAGCCCGCCATGAGCCGGCATTCCGTCCCGATTCGGAATTGAAGCTGTTGCAGGAATTCAAGGCTGACTACAGTTGGGACTTGGCCCCGGGCGATGTCCTGTATCTGCCGCCAGGTTATGCGCATCACGGCGTGGCCCTGGACCAGTGCATGACCTTCTCGGTCGGCATGCGTGCGCCTTCCGGCGCCGAAATGCTGGTGGATTTCGCCGAGGATCTGGCCCAGAAACTCCCGGAATACCGCCGTTACGAAGATCCGGACCTCAAGGTTGCCGAAGATCCTTACGAAATCGATGACCAGGCCTTCGCGCGCGTGGAGGAAGCCTTGACGACATGGCAGCAGGCCGACGCATCCGAACGCAGGCGCTGGTTCGGTCAATTCATCACCCGTTACCGGGCCTCCGGCGATGTCCAGGCCGGTCCCGACCAAGTCAGCTGGCCGCAAGCCCTGAATGCCCTGAGCACCGGTCATTCACTCTACCGGCATCCTTTTGCCCGTTTTGCCTGGAGCCGAGAGGCCAATCAGGCCTTGTTGCATGTCACCGGTGAGAGTTATCCGGTCAGCCCACACGAAGCAGCATTGTTGTGCCGGGAAACGGTTTTGCATATTGCCGATTTCAACGGTCTGGGCAAGGCGGCACAGCATGCCGTTGAACTGCTTTACGCACAAGGCGTCTACCAGTTGGCCGAGCCGGAATGAGCAAACCCGATTTCCGCGTGATTGAGGCCGATTACACGCGGGATCTGCCGCGCCTTCGGGCCGTTCGGGAACCCGTATTCGTGATGGAGCAACAGGTGCCGCTTGATCTCGAATGGGACACGATTGACCCGGACTGCCGCCACGTCCTGGCGCTTGACGCCGAGGACCGTCCCGTCGGCACCGGCCGTCTCACGCCACAGCACAGCATCGGGCGGATGGCTGTTTTGCCGGATTGGCGGGGCAAAGGGGTCGGCGATGCCCTGCTCATCCAGCTGATTGCATTGGCCCGGGACGCGGGCTGGCCATCGGTAAGTCTGCATGCCCAAGTCGATGCTCTCGGCTTCTATCGCAAACATGGTTTCGTGGCCGAGGGTGGGATATACACCGAAGCTGGCATTCTGCATCAAAACATGACGCTGGACTTAACAAACGCCGGCAACTGATTGAATGGCTGAAACAATTTGTTCAGTTCGGGCAGACTCGGTTATAATTTGGGGTCTGTGTCCAGCGTGTGGCCGCTCGGCCGACCCAAGCAACCTTCAATAAGGCGATTCCGTGGAAAGTTTGATTAAACAATTCCTCAAGTCCTCGCAGCTTTCCGGCGGCAATGCCGCATTCATCGAAGATCTTTACGAAAACTATCTGGTTGACCCAGCCAGCGTTCCAGCCCCCTGGAAAACCTATTTCGACGACCTGCAAGGCAGCGGCGATGTGCCACATTCGGCCGTGCTTGCCAATGTGCAGGCACAGGCTCGCAACGCACGCTTCGCCACCGGCGGCGGAGATGAGGAAATGGCCCGTAAGCAAACGGCTGTCGGCAAATTAGTCACCGCCTTTCGTTCCCGTGGTCACTTGAGCGCCGATCTCGATCCGCTGGCGATGATGGAAAAACCGAATGCGCCCGATCTCGACATTGGCCATCACGGCCTGTCCAGTGCCGACATGCAGACCGAATTTCCGGTGAATACCTATTTCGGATCGGAAAAACTGAAACTTTCCGATTTACTGGAACGCCTGAAAAACACCTACTCCGGCCCGATCGGCGCCGAGTTCATGCACATCAGCGATGCCGACCAGCGCCAGTGGATCCAGCAGCGTCTGGAATCCGTGCAGAGCCGTCTGCAGGCTTCACCCGAACAGCGCAAGCGCATCCTTGAGCGCCTGACTGCCTCCGAAGGGCTGGAACGCTATCTGCATACCAAGTATGTCGGCCAAAAGCGCTTCTCGCTGGAAGGCGGCGAATCACTCATCCCATTGATGGATCAACTGATCCAGCATGGCGGTAAACACGGCATCAAGGACGCCATTATCGGCATGGCCCACCGAGGCCGCCTCAATGTGCTGGTGAACACCCTGGGCAAGCCGCCACAGAAACTGTTCGCTGAATTCGAAGGCCGCTTCGATCATCCCGATACCCCCGAACACTCCGGTGACGTCAAATACCACATGGGCTTTTCGGCCGACGTCAATGCACCGGGCGGTCCGGTGCATCTGGCACTGGCGTTCAATCCTTCGCATCTGGAAATTGTGGCGCCCGTAGTGGCTGGCAGCGTACGCGCCCGCCAGATGCGTCGTCAGGACGACAGCCGTTCTCAGGTCTTGCCTATCGTGATTCACGGCGATGCCGCCTTTGCCGGCCAAGGTGTGGTGATGGAGCTGTTCCAGATGTCGCAGGCCCGCGGCTTCGCCGTCGGCGGCACCGTGCACATCGTCATCAACAATCAGGTCGGCTTTACCACCTCGCGTCCTGATGATGCCCGCTCTACGCTGTACTGCACCGATCCGGCCAAAATCGTCGGTGCTCCGGTGTTCCATGTCAACGGCGACAATCCCGAAGCCGTGGTGTTCTGCGCCGAGCTCGCTTTCGATTATCGCCGCACTTTCGGACGCGATGTGGTCATCGATCTGGTCTGCTACCGCCGTCACGGCCACAACGAGGCCGACGAACCGGCAGCGACCCAACCGTTGATGTACCAGAACATCCGTTCGCGCAAAACCACGCGCGAACTTTATGCCGAACAGCTGATTAGTGCCGGCGTGCTCGTTGAAGCCGATGTCAAGGCCTTGGTCGACGGCTTCCGCGCCAAACTCGACAAGGGCGAGGTGACCACGGATGTGGCCGAGGGCCGCAAGGATGAGTTCGCGGTCGACTGGACCCCTTGGCTGAACGGCAAACTGGCGCAAACGGTGAATACCGGCCTCGCCCAATTTTCTCTGGAAAGTCTGGCCAAGAAAATTAGCGTGGTCCCGGAAGGCTTCAAGCCACATGCCCGCGTCGCCAAAATCTATGAAGACCGCCGCAAAATGCTGGCCGGCGAACTGGACATGGACTGGGGCTTTGCCGAGAATCTGGCCTATGCCACTCTGCTGACCGAAGGCTACCGTCTGCGCCTGGTCGGCCAGGATGCCGGCCGCGGCACCTTCTTCCACCGCCATGCGGTGCTGCACGACCAGAACAACGGCGAATCTTACATGCCCTTGCAACAGTTCGTGAAACACCCCAGCCATGCCGTGATCATCGATTCACTGCTCTCGGAAGAAGCGGTGATGGCCTTCGAATACGGCTACTCGACTGCCGAGCCGATGACTCTCAATATTTGGGAAGGCCAGTTCGGCGATTTCGCCAACGGCGCCCAGGTCGTTATCGACCAATTCATCACCTCCGGCGAAGCCAAATGGGACCGCCTATGCGGCTTGGTGTTGTTCCTGCCGCACGGTTATGAGGGCCAGGGGCCCGAACACAGCTCGGCACGCCTTGAACGCTTCCTACAGCTATGTGCGCTGAACAACATCCAGGTATGCACTCCGACCACGCCGGCGCAGATGTTCCACATGCTGCGTCGTCAGATGTTGCGCGCTACCCGCAAGCCTTTGGTGGTGATGACTCCGAAGTCAATGCTACGTCACAAACTCTCGGTATCGCGCATGGACGATCTGGTCAACGGATCCTTCCAGGAGCTGATTGCAGACGTCACAGCCAAACAGCCCGATAAGGTCACACGCGTGGTGATCTGTGCCGGCAAGGTCTATTACGACCTCATTGAAGCCGCTGCCGAGAAGAAACTCGATAATGTCGCAATCGTCCGCATCGAACAGATTTATCCATTCCCGCGTGAAGCACTGAAAACCGAGTTGGCTCGGTTCAAGAATGCCAAGGATGTGTTCTGGTGCCAGGAAGAACCACAAAACCAAGGCGCTTGGTATCAGATCCAGCACCATCTGCGCAGCTGTCTGGGCGAGGGCAAACATCTGCACTATGCCGGCCGTGCCCGTTCCGCCGCGCCAGCCTGCGGTCACGCCAACACCCACGCTGCCGAACAAAACCAATTGATCGCCGATGCCCTGACCAATCCGGGCAAGAGCGATTTCACCCATGAGTAACCGAAAAGGCCACAGTCATGAGCATTGAAGTCAAAGTCCCCGTCCTGCCCGAATCCGTTTCCGACGCCATCATCGCCACTTGGCACAAGAAAGTCGGCGACAGCGTACGCCGCGATGAAAACCTCATCGATCTGGAAACCGACAAGGTCGTGCTGGAAGTACCCTCGCCGGTCGATGGCGTTCTGAAGGAAATCAAATTCGAAACCGGCGCCACCGTCACCAGCGCGCAGGTCATCGCCGTGATCGAGGAAGGCGCTGTTGCTGCCGCACCGGCTCAGGTCACTGCGCCGAAAGCCGCTGAACCGGGCGCTGCGGCTGAAAGCAAAGTGGACACTAGTGCGCTCCCGCCGGGCGCCGCGAATTACGCCGCTCGCAACGATGTAAATCCGGCCGATGTCACCGGCACCGGTCGTGCCGGCCGCGTCACCAAGGAAGATCTAGTCAAGCACGTCACCTCCGGTGGCGGCGCACGCCCCGAACAGCGCGTACCGATGACCCGCATCCGCCAGCGCATCGCCGAGCGCATGATGCAGTCGAAAAACTCCATCGCCATGCTGACCTCGTTCAATGAAGTCAATCTGTCGAAGGTGATGGCCATGCGCAAGGAGCTGGGCGAACCGTTCGAAAAAACCCACGGCATCAAGCTGGGCTTCATGAGCTTCTTCGCCAAGGCCGCCGCCAACGCACTGGCCAAGCACGGCATCGTCAATGCTTCGGTTGATGGCAACGACGTGATCTATCACGGCTATGCGGACATCTCCATCGCCGTGGCCACCGAGAAAGGTCTGGTTACCCCAGTCCTTCGCAATGTCGAGAACATGAGTTTTGCCGACATCGAAGCGGCAATTGCCGGCTACGCCAAGCAGGCCCGTGAAGGCGGTCTGAAGCTGGAAGATCTGCAAGGGGGCACCTTCACCATCACCAACGGCGGCACCTTCGGTTCGCTGATGTCGACTCCGATTGTCAATCCGCCGCAATCGGCCATTCTCGGTATGCATGCCATCAAGGAACGCCCGATCGCCGAAAACGGCCAGGTCGTGATTGCACCGATGATGTATATCGCACTCAGCTATGATCACCGCATCATCGACGGCAAGGATGCCGTGCTGTTCCTGGTCGACATCAAGAACCAGCTGGAAAACCCGCACCGCATGCTGCTCGGTCTGTAATCCACTTTCGAGGCGAATGAATCATGAGTACTGAATTTGATGTCGTGGTCATCGGCGCCGGCCCCGCCGGTTACCATGCAGCCATCCGTGCCGCACAGCTCGGCCTGAAAACCGCCTGCATCGATGCCGCGCTCGGCAAGGATGGCCAGCCGGCCCTCGGCGGCACCTGTCTGCGTGTGGGTTGCATACCGTCCAAAGCGCTGCTGGATTCCTCTCGCCAGTTCTGGAATATGCAGCACCTGTTCGGCGAGCACGGGATCAGTGCCGACAACGCCAAGATCGATGTTGGCACCATGGTCGGCCGCAAGGACAAGATCGTGAAGCAGTTCACCGGCGGCATCACGGCCCTGTTCAAGGCCAACAAAATTTCACCCTACTACGGCTTTGGCCAGTTGCAGCCGGGCAAGCGCGTCAGCGTAAAACAACATGACGGCAGCGTGGTCGAACTGACCGGAAAGCACATCGTCATCGCCGCCGGTTCGGATTCCATCGAACTGCCCTTCGCCAAATTCGATGGTAAGCATATCGTCGATAACGTCGGGGCACTGGATTTCACTGCTGTACCCAAACGCCTCGGTGTGATCGGCGCCGGTGTCATTGGTTTGGAGCTCGGCAGTGTGTGGAAGCGTCTCGGCGCCGAAGTGACCATTCTCGAAGCGCTGCCCGATTTTCTGGGCGCCACCGATGCCGAAGTCGCGCGTACTGCCCTCAAGGAATTCAAGAAACAGGGTCTCGACATCAAACTCGGCGCCAAAGTCAGCAAAGCTGAGATCAAGAACGGCGAAGTGCAACTGACCTATAACGACGGCAAAGCCGATCAAAGTCTGGTCGTCGACAAACTCCTGGTCGCGGTCGGTCGCAAGGCTGCCAGCAAGGGCCTGCTGGCCGAGGGTACCGGCGTCAAACTCAACGGCCGCGGTCAAATCGAAGTCGATGACCAGTGCCGTACCGGTGTTGACGGCATCTGGGCGGTCGGCGACTGCGTCCGGGGCCCGATGCTGGCGCACAAGGGTTTCGAAGAAGGCATCGCCGTTGCCGAATTGATTGCCGGTCTGCCCGGCCATGTCAACTTTGACACCATTCCCTGGGTCATCTATACCGAACCGGAAATCGCCTGGGTCGGCAAGACCGAACAGCAGCTCAAGGCTGAAGGCGTGGAATACAAAACCGGCAGCTTCCCGTTCGCCGCCGTCGGCCGCGCTGTTGCCATGGGCGAACCGGCCGGCTTCGTCAAGGTCATCGCGCATGCCGAAACCGATCGCGTCCTGGGCATGCACCTGGTCGGTGTCGGTGTTTCCGAGCTGGTGCATGAGGGCGTGCTTACCATGGAATTCCATGGTTCGGCCGAGGATCTGGCGCGCATCTGTCACGCGCACCCGACGCTTTCGGAAGCCATCCACGACGCCGCCATGGCGGTCGACAAACGCGCCATCCACAAGGTCAACTGATTGGACGTGGTGTGAACCGAGAAAACCTGCAGCGATGTGGGTTTTTTCTTGCGCACCGCGCCGAGGAGATTGTGATGATTACCAACATCGATTTTCCAGCCTTCCGGATTCACAATGATGCCGCCGGTTATCGCGCCGGTATCGAGCCGATCACCCGTGATGTGCTGACGCCGGGCGACACGGTCATCGCCGTCCAGTACTCCAGCGTCAATTACAAAGATGCGCTGGCTGGAATGGGACAAGGCAAGATTCTGCGTCAATACCCTCTCAATGGCGGCATTGACTGCGCCGGACATGTCATCGAGTCGGCAGATCCGGCGCTGAAACCTGGCGATGCCGTGCTGGTAACCGGCTCTGGACTGTCGGAAACTTCCGACGGCGGCTACTGCAACGAAGTAAGCATCGACCACCGGCATGTCATCCGAATTCCACAGGGTTGGAATGCACGCGAGGCCATGATTCTCGGTACCGCCGGATTCACTGCCGGACTGGCTTTGCTGCGTATGCAGGAAAACCGTCAGCACCCGGCGCTCGGGCCGATCGCCGTGACCGGAGCCACCGGTGGCGTCGGTATGCTAGCCACGGCCCTGTTCCACCATGCCGGATACCGTGTCCATGCCGTTTCCGGAAAGCCCGAGCATGCCGGACTGCTGCGCCAGATCGGTGCCGAAACTGTAGTGGCCCGTGAGTCCATACTCACCGACAAACCGATGGATACGGCCCGCTTCGGCGGCGCTTTGGACAATATCGGCGGGCGAACGCTGGCGGCTCTGCTGGCACAGACGGTGCCTTATGGCAACGTCGCCAGCTGCGGTCTGGTGTCCGGCCATGACCTTCCCGCCACGGTCATGCCTTTCATCATCCGCGGCGTATCCCTGTTGGGTATTGCCTCGGCAGGCACCGAGCGCGCCATCCGTGAGCGGGTCTGGCAACTCCTCGCGCGTCATTTCAATGCTGAAAGTCTGGCAGTGCTGCCGGTCCGCGAAACCGGCCTCGAGGGTTTGCAGGAGGTCTTCGCACAGATGCTTTCTGGCCGCTCATTCGGCCGGGTTGTAGTCCGAACCGGTGGTTAGGCTTGCTAAAATTCCGGTTTTGACTTTAACTAAAGACATCCATTCAGGGAAATTTTATGGCTCGCATCCTGGTCGTCGACGACTCCCCCTCCCAGCTTCTCGGCATGAAACGCATCGTGGAAAAACTTGGGCATGAGGCGCTGACTGCCGATGATGGTGTCATCGGGGTTGAACTGTGCCGGAATGAAAAACCGGATCTGGTGTTGATGGACGTGGTGATGCCGAATCTGAATGGTTTCCAGACGACACGGGCGCTGACCCGGGACGAAACCACCGCGCACATTCCGATCGTCCTGGTAACCACAAAGGATCAGGAAACCGATAAGGTCTGGGGCATGCGCCAGGGCGCGAAAGCCTATCTGACAAAACCCTTCAATGAAAATGAATTGATCGAAATCATCAAACAGGTCCTGCCTGGCGGCCTTGCTTAATCCGCCGGAAACAATTCCGCCATGCGCCTATAGAGCGCTTCCTGTTCCGGAGTTTGTGGCGCCGGCGCCGTGATTTCGATTTCCACCAATTGATCGCCGCTGCCGACCTTGCCCGGTATGCCGCGCCCTTTGAGGCGCAGACGTTTCCCACTATCCGATTCCGGCGGCACTTTGAGTCCGACCTTACCGCCCAGCGTCGGTACCGAAACGGTGGCGCCCAAAGCCGCTTGCCAGGGCATCAGGCTCAGGGTATATAGCACGTTCTGCCCGTCCAACTCGAACTCCGGATGCTCGTGGTAGCTGATTTCGATCATCAGGTCACCACCACGCTCGCCCTGCCCGGCCAGGCGGATGGTCTGGCCGTGGCGTATTCCGGCCGGAATGGCGATTTCCAGCGTGCGTTCGCCGATCCGGATCTTTTGCTTGCCGCCGGAGTAAACACGCTCCAGCGGAATCGCCAACCTGACACGGCTGCCTGAGGGCGGCGCTTGGGCCCGCCGCGCTCCACCGAAGAGGGATTCGAAGAAGTCGCTAAAGCCTGCATTGCCGCCCATCTCATTGAAATCAAATTGGAATCCGCCGCCACCGAAGCCAGGTGGCGGGCGGAAATCTTCACCGGGCCGGTAGCCACTGGCCTTGAGCTGGTCGTACTGGCTGCGTTTGTCCTTGTCTTTGAGAACTTCGTAGGCTTCATTGACCGCCTTGAAGCGCTCCTCGGCACCGGCTTCCTTGCTGACATCCGGATGGTATTTACGCGCCAGCCGCCGGTAGGCGGTCTTGATTTCCGCCTCACTGGCCGTGGGCTCGACACCGAGCGCCTTGTAGTAATCCTTGAATTCCATAAATTGGCTCCATTCCCGGAGCGTTTCGTGACCCTTAGCTGTGATTCACGAAAAGCTGACAGAAAGAGTTTATCATTTCCTTACCGCAATCCCTACAGGCAGACCATGGCAATCGACATCGGAAACACCATTCCCAACATCTCCATCAATACCCTCAAAGACGGCATCCAAGCCATCGAAACCTCCGAATTTTTCGCCGGGAAAAAGGTCGTCATGTTTGCGGTTCCCGGTGCATTCACACCGACCTGCACGGCGAAACATCTGCCGGGCTTCATCGAGCATGCCGAAGCATTCGCCGCAAAGGGTTATGCCCTTGCCTGCCTGTCAGTGAACGACGCCTTCGTGATGGGCGCCTGGGCGAAAAGCCAATCCGCGCCCGAGAGCATCGCCATGCTGGCTGACGGCAACGGTGCTTTCACCAAAGCGCTCGGTCTTGAACTGGATGCCACGCCGTTCGGCATGGGCCTGCGCGCCAAGCGCTTCGCCTTGATCGCCGACAACGGCATCGTCACCCATCTGTTCGTCGAGGCACCGGGCGAATTTGCGGTATCCTCTGCCGAATATGTACTGTCGCAACTTTGATTATCGGGATAATCAGAAGGAATACAAAATCACCATCCGGATGCGCGACGGGGAAATCAAACATGCGCATCAGGAAGCCTTGAACAGCATCAAAGTCGGCAGCATGCTGCGTCTGAAAGACGGAAAAGCCAAACTTTACAAGTAACTGACTCTCTGAATGGCACAAAAAAACGGCGGGGACTCCCGCCGTTTTTCGTTCATTATGGTACCGCTTAATCGACGGCTTCGGATTCAGCTTCCGGATCCGCATCATCCTCGATGACATCCAGACTCTCGATGGCCATGAGTTTTTCATCATCTTTCACGCGCATCAGCGTCACGCCCTGCGCGTTCCGTCCGACCTGCGAGACCTCGGAAGCGCGGGTACGGACCATGGTTCCCTGATCCGAAATCAACAGGATTTCCTGCAGTTCAGTCAGCTGGATGGCGCCAACCAGATGGCCGTTTCGGTCGGAAGTCTGGATGGCGATGACACCCTGGGTACCTCGGCCCTTTTTCGGATAGGCCGAGACTTCAGTGCGTTTTCCGAAACCATTCTCGCTGGCAGTCAGAATGTCGCCGTCACCGTCGACTACCACCATACTGACTACAATCGCGCCTTCATCCGGCAGTCGCATGCCACGGACGCCGGTCGCGGTGCGGCCCATCGAGCGTACTTCCGACTCGTCGAAGCGTACGGCCTTGCCGTGCGAACCGAACAGCATGATGTCCTTGCTGCCGTCGGTCATCTGCACATCGACCAGGCCATCGCCTTCGTCAAGGTTGATGGCCCAGATGCCGTTGGCACGCGGACGTGAGTATTCCGACAGCGGGGTTTTCTTGACAGTACCGTTACGTGTAGCGAAGAACACGTAGCGGTCGTCGGAGAATTCACGGACCGGAAGTACGGCCTGCACTTTTTCGCCCGGCTGCAGCGGGATCCAGTTGATGATCGGGCGCCCCCTCGAGTTCGGACCGGAATCCGGCAACTGGTAGACCTTGAGCCAGAACACACGCCCTTCGGAAGTGAATGTCAGCAGCGTGTCATGGGTATTGACCACCCACAGACGCTCGATGAAATCTTCGTCCTTGACCGAAGCGGCCGCACGTCCTTTGCCACCGCGCTTCTGTGCCCGGTAAGTCGAGGGCATCTGGCGCTTGGCATAGCCCGAATGCGAAAGGGTGACCACCACATCTTCGGAGGCGATCAGATCCAGGTCAGCCAAATCTTCCTCGCTGGCACGAATCTCGGTACGGCGGTCGTCGCCGAAATCGTCCTTGATCTTGAGCAGTTCGCCGCGAATGACATTCAGCAGGCGTTCCGGAACTTCAAGGATTTCGATCAGATCGCGGATTTCGGCGAGCAGCTCCTTGTACTCCTCGGTCAGCTTGTCCTGCTCCAGCCCGGTGAGGCGGTTCAGGCGCATTTCCAGGATTTCCTTGGCCTGCACTTCCGTCAGCTGGTAGCCGTCGGCCAGCAGGCCGAAGCCGTCGCCGAGTTCTTCCGGACGCGATGCATGGGCACCGGCAGCATCCAGCAGGGACTTGACCAGGCCCGGCTGCCAGCGCTTGGCCATCATCCTGTCCTTGGCTTCCTGCGGGTTCAGCGACGTCTTGATCAATTCGATCATTTCATCGATGTTGGCCAGAGCAACGGTCAGGCCTTCAAGGATATGGGCACGGGCACGGGCCTTGCGCAGTTCGAAGATGGTACGGCGGGTCACTACCTCGCGGCGATGACGCACGAAGGCCTCGAGGATCTGCTTCAGATTCAGCAGCTGCGGACGTCCGTCGACCAGCGCCACCATGTTGATGCCGAAACTCTGCTGCAGCGGGGTTTCATTGAACAGATGGTTGAGCACGATTTCCGCAGACTGGTCGCGTTTGATCTCGATGTAGATACGCATACCGTCCTTGTCGGACTCATCGCGAAGTTCTGAAATGCCTTCGACGCGCTTTTCCTTGACCAGCTCGGCGATTTTCTCGATAAGACGGGCCTTGTTGACCTGGTATGGCAGCTCGCTGACGATGATGGCTTCGCGGCCGTTATCCTGCATCTCGATTTCGGTCTTGGCACGCATGACCACACGGCCACGACCGGTATGGTAGGCGGCATGGATACCGGCAGCACCGTTGATGATGGCGGCGGTCGGGAAATCCGGGCCGGGGATGTGTGCAATCAGTTCGCCGATGCCGATGTCCGGATCATCGATCAGGGCGATGGTGCCATTGATGATTTCACCGAGGTTGTGCGGCGGAATCTTGGTCGCCATGCCGACTGCGATGCCTTCCGAACCGTTGATGAGCAGATTCGGCACCTTGGTCGGCATGACCGTAGGCTCCAGTTCCTTTTCATCATAGTTCGGCTGGAAGTCGACGGTTTCCTTGTCGATGTCGGCCAGCAGTTCATGGGTGATGCGCGCCATGCGCGCTTCGGTATAACGCATGGCCGCGGCGGAGTCGCCGTCGACGGAACCGAAGTTGCCCTGGCCGTCCACCAGCAGATAACGCAGCGAGAACGGCTGCGCCATCCGGACCAGCGTGTCGTAAACGGATTGATCGCCATGCGGATGGTACTTACCGATGACGTCACCCACGATACGGGCCGATTTGTAATAGGGTTTGTTCGAGTGCGCACCGAGTTCATGCATGGCATACAGCACGCGGCGGTGCACCGGCTTCAGGCCGTCGCGCACATCCGGCAGAGCGCGGCCGACGATAACGCTCATGGCGTAATCGAGATAACTGCGACGCATTTCGTCTTCGAGGTTTACCGGGATAACTTCTTTGGCTAAATCTGACATTCAGGCACTCGGAATTCTAGGGGTTTTGATGCCATTTCCGGCCCCTTCTGGGACCGAAAAAACATACCTAGAATTGTAGCAGAAACCGGTGCGCTTTTCGCGCTTTTTCGCGCTTAAAAAACAAGGATTTACCGACCTGCCGGCGACCCGAAAACTGCCGCCATTTTGGCCGCATCCGGGGCTGCGATGACGCCCTTTTCGGTAACCAGGAAATCAATGCAGACGGCCGGGGTGATATCGAACACCGGATTGTAGACCGCGGCGGCCCTTGCACCGATTTCAGCGCCCCCGATATGGGTCAATTCGGTACCCGGACGCTGTTCGATGGCGATGCCCAAACCCGTGGCCGTGGCCATGTCGATGGTCGAGCTCGGCGCCACCACCATGACTTTGACGCCATGGGCTTTGGCGGCCAAGGCATGGGCATAGGTGCCGATCTTGTTGGCGACATCGCCGTTGGCGCAGATCCGGTCGGCACCGACGATGACGGTATCGATCAGCCCCTGCTGCATCAGGTAGGCGGATGCCGAATCGACTATCAGTGTGGCCGGAATGCCATCCTGCAGAAGCTCCCAGATGGTCAGCCGCGACCCCTGCAGCCAGGGCCGTGTTTCACTGGCATAGATCTTTGTGATTCGACCACTGGCAACACCGGCCCGGATCACCCCGAGGGCGGTGCCGAAGCCTGCGGTAGCCAGCGAGCCGGTGTTGCAGTGGGTCAATACCCGTGCGCCATCCGGAAGACACTCCGCACCGAAACTGCCCATGCGGTGATTGGCCGCCAAATCCTCGCTTTGTATGGCTTGTGCGGCCCGCAGGATGCCATCACGCCAATCGGCGCCCATATCCACCAGCTTCTCCCGCATGCGCTGTATGGCCCAGTGCAGATTGACCGCCGTAGGACGGGCATGCTCCAAAGCCGTCAATTCCGCATTGATCCGTTGCAGGGCTTGCGCACCGGTATCGGCCTGAACGGCATGGGCCGCCAAAACGACGCCGAATGCGCCGGCGATGCCGATGGCAGGAGCGCCGCGGACGGCCAAAACATGAATCGCCTCGGCGACTTCCGAAGATGTCCGGCAGACCAGATGGATCTGGCGGTGCGGCAATTCCCGCTGGTCGAGCACGGAAAGATGCTTGTCCTGCCAGACCAGTGGCCGTACGCGGTCGACTTGTTCAAAATTCATGGTATCTTCCTTTTCAATCGTCATTTTAGCAACATTGCTGCAGGTCCACATGGCCACATCAATGCTCCGTCCCAGCGGCAAGATTGAAATCATGCTGCATACCGCCTGCGTCCGGGCCGGTGCTTTTGCCATCGCCCACGGCATCATCGACCGCTTTCCGCTGGCCAAGCCCTTTCTGGCCAAACCGGTGATGCAATCGCTGGCAAAAAACAGTCCGCTACGCATCCAGAAGCAGCTGATCAAGGACATTTACAAGCAACATGGCCTGAAACCGGCCAATTGGGAAAGTTCCGCCATCATCGCCGTCGCCGAAAGCAGCTCCGGGCAGCTCGTCGATTTCAGGCAACTGGAACGGAAACTCAGAAATAGCCTCGGCGATCCT
Source organism: Lysobacteraceae bacterium (assembly GCA_021299355.1). GTDB lineage: Bacteria > Pseudomonadota > Gammaproteobacteria > Xanthomonadales > Xanthomonadaceae > Arenimonas. The sequence goes on along the minus strand of JAJTGG010000003.1, from coordinate 32,733 downwards.
CTGGCCGGCTGGCTTCTGAAGGCCGCGCCACTGGCACAGTGGGCGCCCGAGATGGTGGCCGTGGTGGCGCGCACCTGGGCCATCGGACGCTATGCGGACAGCATCGGCCGCATCCGCAAACTGGGTTCGGACATGCTGCCCGCACCGATGGCGAAGAACCTGAAGCTTCCGGCAACCCTCTTATGGCACTGGACCGAAGAGGCCTTCGAGCTGGCGCTTCCCGTGCTCGGCAAGATTCACGCCGCAGGCAGCCGGATCAGGCACGGCTGAAATCGAAGGCAATCACCTCCGACATCTCGGTTTTTTCGAGCAGGCAAAGCATCAGACGGTCGAGTCCCATGGCGATACCGGCACAGTCGGGAAGACTTGCCAGGGACTGCAACAGGCGCTCATCCATGTCCGGCAACTCGCCGCCGCCGGAACGCCGGCGCAGCACATCATCTTCGAAGCGTTGCCGCTGCTCAGCGGCGTCGTTCAATTCATGATAGCCATTGGCCAGCTCGGAACTGCCGATGTAGATTTCAAACCGCTCAGCGACCGCAACATCGTCCTGACGCAGTTTTGCCAATGCGCATTGCGAAGCCGGAAAATCATGGATGACCGTTAGTTGATTGTCCGGAAATGCAGGCTCGATGACATGTGTCAGCAACAGGTCGAGCAGGTCGTCCCGGGTGAGGCCGTCCAGAGAAATGCAGATGCGCGCTGAGACCGCGTCCGCCAATGACGCATCACAGGCCAGCAGCGGGTCAATGCCGATGGCGTCCATGAATAGCTTGCGGTAATTCGTATGCAACGTCTGCAGCGCCTTTCCGGCTTCGGCGAAAAGGCCGAGCAGCAAGGCTTCCGCCTCATCCGCCAGACGCAGGTGATTCCATCCGACACGATACCACTCGAGCATGCTGAACTCGGGATTATGCCGCCGGCCGAACTCGCCATCGCGGAATACTTTTCCGATTTCATAGCAATCACCGATGCCGCCTGCGAGCAGCCGCTTGAGGGGAAACTCCGGCGAAGTGCGTAACCAGCGTCTTACCGATCCACCAGCCGGCGGGCCGCCATAAAACAAATGGAAGGAACGGATGTTGGGGTCGGTGTTGCCCGCCTGCGACAGGATCGGCGTTTCAACCTCGAGTACGTCGCGGACATGGAAGAACTCACGGATGTATCGGTAGACCGCAGCCCGCTGACGCAGATGCTCATGCGAAGCGGATGCGCGCCAATCAGTCATCCCTGCCACCTTCGTTATCGGCCAGGAATGAGAGAAGCATGGCTTCATCCCAGATTTCGAGACCCAGTTCACGGGCCTTTGCCAATTTGCTGCCAGCGGCTTCACCGGCGATGAGGATGCCGGTTTTCTTGGAAACACTTCCCGAGAGCTTGGCCCCCAGCGCTTCGAGTCGGGTGCCGGCCTCATCGCGTGACATGGCTGCCAGCCCTCCGGTCAGTACGATGGTTTTTCCGGCCAGGGGACCGTCCTGTGCACGCTGTGGCGGGCCCTCGGGCCAATGCACGCCATTGCCGCGCAGCGCAGCGATGACTTCGCGGTTGTGCGCTTGCGCAAAAAAATGCGCGATACGGGCGGCAACAACCGGACCGATATCGGGCACCTCACGCAGCACGGATTCATCGGCCGACATGATCGGATCGAGTGCGCCGAAATGACGGGCCAGGGTTTTGGCCGTGCTTTCCCCGACATCCCGGATGCCCAATGCGAACAGAACGCGTTCAAGAACGGTGGCGCGGCTGGCGTCTATCGCCTGGAGCAGGTTCTCTGCCCACTTGCTGGCGACCCTGCCCGCTTTCACCGTTTCGGGAGTACTGCCGTCGCGCTCCTCGGCACGGCGCTTCATCGCCAGAAAATCATCGAGCCGGAGCGTGTACAGATCGGCGATGGTCTTCACATAACCCAAATCGACCAGATCTTCGATCAGCCGCTCGCCCAGACCATCGATGTCCATCGCCCGGCGCGAGGAGAAATGGATCAGAGCCTGCTTGCTCTGAGCCGGACAAAACAGGCCGCCGGTGCAGCGGGAAACGACCTCGCCCTCCTCGCGCTCGATGGCCGAGCCGCAGATTGGACAGTGGACCGGCATGCGCCAGGGGGTGGTTGCGGCCGGCCGGCGGTCCTCAATGACGCGCACGACTTCCGGAATGACATCGCCGGCACGCCTGACAATCACTGTATCGCTGATGCGGACATCCAAACGCGTGATCTGGTCGGCATTATGCAGGGTTGCATTGGTGACGACAACGCCGGCGACCTGTACCGGAGCCAGACGCGCTACCGGGGTTATCGCGCCGGTGCGGCCGACCTGGACATCGATGGCCTCAATAACCGTCTGCTGTTCCTGTGCCGGATACTTGTGGGCAATGGCCCAGCGCGGCGCACGCGAGACGAACCCCATGGCACGCTGCTGGTCGAATCGGTCGAGTTTATAGACCGCGCCGTCAATGTCGTAACCCAGCGCGTCGCGCTGGGCACCAAGCCGGTGGTAAAAGTCCAGAACCCCGGCGGGACCGCGGGCGGTGCCGGCCTCAGGACAGACCGGGAGACCGAATTCCCTGACCCATGCCAGCGACTGCGAGTGCGTCTGGATGCTGGGGGGCATGACGCTGACCTCTCCCAGCCCATAAGCATAAAAAGCCAGCGGGCGCGTCGCCGTGACACGCGGATCCAGCTGGCGAAGCGACCCTGCCGCGCCATTGCGCGGATTGGCCAAAGTCTTACCACCCTCGGCCAGAGCGCGTGCATTATAAGATTCGAAATCGGCCCTAGGCATGTACACCTCGCCGCGCACCTCGAGAACAGTCGGCGCATCACCACGCAGTTTCAGCGGAATGCACTTCACCGTCCGCAGATTGGCGGTCACGTCTTCGCCCGTACTGCCATCGCCGCGGGTGGCCCCGCGGATGAATACGCCGTTCTCATAACGCAGACTGATGGCCAGGCCGTCGAGTTTCGGTTCGACAGAGAATACCGGATTGTCGTCACCGGTCTCTTTGGCAATTCGGCCGGCGAAATCCTCGATTTCATCATCGCTAAAGGCATTGGCGAGCGAGAGCATCGGTACCGAATGGGCAAGCTCCCGAAAACCCGATGCCGGTCTGTTGCCGACGCGCTGGGTTGGCGAGTTCGGATCGGCAAACTCGGGATGGCGGTGCTCGAGATCCTGCAGCTCGCGCAGGAGCCGATCCCAGTCGGCATCGGGCAGCAAGGGATCATCAAGCACGTAATAACGGTAATTGGCCTCTTCGATCTGCGCTTGCAGTTGCCGCATCCGCTGCCGGAACAGGTCCATATCAGCGTCCGGGCTTGATGGTCTGGCGCTCTTTGTCGCGGTCGAATGCCCGCAACTCTTCTTTGATGTGCAGAATGCGCTGACGGCCCAGGGCATTTCGGTCGGAGTCGAGTAGCACGGCATCAAGCAGTTGGGCCATGCGCTCGGCAATCGGAAGCATGCTGTCCCAGGCCTGTATGGCGGTCACCGGACCGGGGAGTGTCATGAAAAAACTCACCGCGGGGGTATGCAGGGTATCGATCTGGTCGAGATCGAAATAGCCGGGCTGGATCACATTGGCCATGCTGAATATAGGCTCATTGGCATTCGCGCCTTCTGCCAAACGGTGATAGATGTTGTTGTGGCCGTAGACGAGACCGACCTTCTCGGTTGCCAGAACCAGTTCGGCACCGGAAATGCTGTGTCCGCTTTTCGCGGCAAGATACAGCATCACCAATTTTTCATAGGCGTCATTACTGCGCATCCCGACATGGCTGTTTGAACGGACTGACGGCTGCGAATCGAAATGCAGTTTGGCCTGTTCCCGGAACTCCATTTCACCGGCCTGATACATGGCGACATCTTCATTTACCGCAGCCAGTTCAAGATCGCTGCGCATTTCAGGATCGATTCTTAACGCCGGCGTGGACGCAGGCCTGGAACGTCGGCGGCTGCTCAACAGAATATAGATGATGATGCACAGAAATACCGAACCGATGATGATCCGGAGTATGGTGTCATCGCTAAGATTCGAGAGCATGCCTGACTCCTTTAGGCCACGCCGGCCAGGCGGGTCGCCTCGGCAAGGTCGACCGAAACCATCCGGCTGACACCAGGTTCGCGCATGGTCACGCCGGACAGCTGTTTGGCGGATTCCATAGTGGCTTTGTTGTGGGTTACGAACAGGAACTGTACCGACTCGCTCATCTCGGTCAACATCGTACTGAAACGTCCGACGTTGGCCTCATCGAGCGGCGCATCAACTTCGTCGAGCAGGCAGAACGGCGACGGATTGAGTTTGAATATGGCGAACACCAGCGAAACCGCGGTCAGGGCTTTTTCACCGCCGGACAGAAGCGTGATGTTGGAAACACGCTTACCGGGCGGGCGCGCCATTATGGACACACCGGTATCCAGAAGATCTTCACCGGTCAGTTCCAGATAGGCGTGTCCGCCGCCGAACAGGCGCGGAAAAAGATCCTGGACGCCGGAATTGACGCGATCGAAGGTTTCCTTGAAGCGACCGCGGGTTTCCCGGTCGATTTTACGGATGGCCTCTTCCAGCGTTTCCAAGGCCTGCGTGAGGTCGGCGTTCTGGGCGTCGAGGTAATTCTTGCGCTCGCTTTGCTCGCCGAATTCCTGGATTGCGGCCAGATTGACGGGCTCGAGCCGCCGCATTTTATTATCGATGTCGAGCAGACTCTTGGCCCACTGATCGGAATCGAACTGGTCGGAGAGACCTTGAAGCACCGTCTCGACGGTAGTACCTATCTGTTCGATGGCCGCCTGTAACTGTTCCGCACGCATTAGCACGGCTTGCTCGAGAAGCTTGACCGAAGTGATTTTTTCACGCTGGGCTAGCGCTTGGCTGTCACTGCTCTGACGTTGCTGTTCGAAACGGCGAAGCTCCTGCTCGACACCATCGAGGGCCGAACGGGCGGCAGACAGATCACGGTCGAAAATCACGCGCAAATCAAGAGCGCGCTGGCGTTCCGCAGTCAGTTGTTCGATTGGATTGTCGCCGTGCTTGAGCTGTTCGGCGATTTCCGCCGTGCGGGAAACCAGCTGCATGCGCTGCTGGATCAGACGTTCGATCGATTGATTCAGGCCGCTGATGGCGGTCTTGTGCGATTGTACGGTCAACTCCAGCTGATGCAGGCCATCGGCGCTTTCACGCTGCTGGATTCTGGCATCGTCTCGTGCCTGGGCCAGGTCACGACGTTGGTTGTCCAGTTGGCTGCGGCGTTCTTCCAGAGCTGCCATGGCATCGGTGGCCTGCTGCAGGCGCTGCCGGGACTCGCGTACCTGCTGGTGCGCTTCGTCCAGCGCGACGGCGGACTTCTGCAATTCGGCATCGATCGCAGCGATACGGCCCTGGGCCGACTGCAGCTTGCTCTGCGCACCCTGAATCTGGCCCGACAGCTCCGAAACACTGCGGTGTGCCAGATAGAGGCTGCGTTGGGCTTCTTCACGGGCATGTTCAGCCAGAAGCAGCTTGTCTTTGATTTCGGCAAGCGCGGTAACCAGCTGTTTTTCGGTTTCCGCCATCTGCTGGATTTCAGCACGCAGATGCTTAACTTCGGATTCGCGCTGCAATGCACCCTGCTGGGCATGTCCGGAGCGCAGAATGCGTACGAAGCCTTTCGACAGCCATTCGCCGGAGGGCGTGATGACCGACTCGTGCTCGGCCAGGCGAGGCAGCAGTGCCTTGGCGGAAGCAATATCTGCGGCGGTATGCACACGGCTGAGGTGGATGCGGATGGCATCTGGGCCTTTGATGCAAGCAGCCAGGCTTCCAGAAGGAAAATCACGGCCACTGATCTGCTGGTCAATCAATGCCAGGTGGCCTTGATTGACCGCACCCAGATTGTCCAGATAGCGTCCTGCATCGTCGACCGCTACGGACTCCAGCAGCGAAGCCAACACCGATTCAACCGCGAACTCCCAGCCCGGTTGAACGTCCAGCATTTCTCCGAGCCGGCTATTCTGGAGCAGGCCCTGATCGTCGAGCCAAGCTTTCGACTGTTTGTCTTCCTGTCCCAGCGCCGCATGCTGCAGGGCCTCGAGCGAGGCCAGACGGCCGCGCGCCGCTTCGAACTGCTTACGCACATCCGACAGTTGGGCTTGCTTCAGGCGCTGGGATTCGGCCAACTCCTGCTGTTCATGCTTGCGTGCTTCGAGCTCCTGGCCCATGGCATCCAGACTGACCTGAAGACTTCCGTATTCATCGCTCATGCCCTGCAGACCGGAGCTGATCGCATCGGGGTTCAGCGTGGCGCGTTCGGCCTGGAGAATTTCCGAGCGGCGGCCGAGTTCGAGATTCTGCTTTTCAAGATATTCGATTTTGGTGCGCTCGACATCGGCCCAGCGACTGGCTTCGGCCTGCTCCTTCAGACAGGCATCCCACTTTTGCTGCCAGTCGAGGAGATTCTGTTCGGCCATGCGCAATGCCGATTGTTTGCCGGCCTGCTCTTCCTGCAGAATAGCAAGACGCGGGGCATGTTCCGCGATTTCGGATGCGATCAGTGCCGCTTTGCCCTGGTCATCCTGCAGATGCTGTTCAATCTGGGCGAAGGCCTGATCGGCTTCGGCCCGCGCCTGTTCAAGACGCTGCTTGAGTTCGCGTTGGTGCTGGATCTGCTGCTCGATGCGTGCCAGCTCACCGCTTACGCGGTAGCCTTCGGCCTGCACTTTGGAAAGCGCATCCGCAGCGTCGGTCTGCTGGCTGCGGCACTGCTCGATCTGCGCTTCGGCATGGCGCTGCTCGGAAAGCAGCTTCTGCAAATGAATTTCGCCGTCACGCAGGGATTCCTGGTGCTTACTCAATTCCTTGCCGAGCTGGCGGTAATCCATGGCTTTGAGCTGGGCATCTTTTTCGGCCCGCTCGACTTGTAAATGCTGGTACTGTTCGGCTGCCCTAGCCTGCTTTTTCAGATGATCGAGCTGCTTGTCGATTTCTTCGCGAAGATCATTGAGACGGTCGAGATTTTCCCGGGTGCTCTTGATGCGGGATTCGGTTTCCTTGCGGCGCTCCTTGTATTTGGAGATGCCGGCAGCTTCTTCCAGATACACGCGCAGTTCTTCCGGTTTGGCTTCGATGATCTGGCCGATCATGCCCTGTTCGATGATGGAGTAACTACGTGGACCAAGGCCGGTGCCGAGGAACAGATCGGTGATGTCTCGGCGACGGCATCGGGAACCGTTGAGATAGTAATTGGATTGGCCGTCGCGGCTGACCGAACGCTTGACCGAAATTTCGGTAAACCGCGCGAATTCACCGCCGATTTTTCCTTCGCTATTGTCGAAAATCAGCTCAACGGTGGCCTGGCTGACCGGTTTGCGGGTCGATGACCCGGAGAAAATGACATCGGTCAGCGCATCGCCGCGCAATCGCGAAGCCGAGCTTTCACCCATCACCCAGCGGATGGCATCGATGATGTTGGACTTGCCGCAGCCGTTCGGGCCGACGATGCCGGTCATGTTGGTCGGCAGGTGGAACACCGTGGGGTCGACGAAGGATTTGAATCCGGACAGTTTGATGGTGGAAAGGCGCATGTATTCTTCTGATTTGTCGGGGCGGTTGCCGGCGCAACTTACGCGCGCGACTGACAGGGGTCCATTCCTCGAATAAATTTATAAGCACTTGATTAAAAAGCACTTATGGACAATCTCCGAGCACTACCAACAGTATAGCGCGTGTCACCCTGATGGGCGATAGGAAATTGGCGATTTTTTAAGGCTTTTGTACCGGCAACGCGGCTTCAGCCGGGGTACGGGCCTGGATGGCCACGGCATGGATATCCGTCTCCATCAGTTGCCCGAGAGCGTCGTAAACCATTCGGTGTCGTCTGAGCGGCGGAAGTCCCTCGAACCGGGCCGAAACCAGGTGAACTGAAAAATGGCCGCGGCCGTCGCGGGCCCCGGCGTGTCCGGCGTGCTTGTGGCTGTCGTCGCGGATGTCCAGGCTCAAGGGATCCAGCGCATCCAAAGCCGACCGGATGCGGGAAACACGGTCATCGCTCACGGCAGGACCGGCTTGAAGGGGAAAATATCGGCGCTGGCATAGACGCCGGCATTGAAATACGGATCTGCCGAAACCCAAGTTCGGGCGTCATCCATGCTGGCGAATTCAACGACAAGTGCGCTGCCTGTGAATCCGGCATCGCCCGGATCGGCGGCATCAATGGCGGGCATCGGACCTGCAAGCTTCAGTCGACCCTGTTTGTTCAGGTCATGCAGGCGTGCGAGATGATCGGCCCGGGAGGCCAGTCGCTGCGCCAAAGTACCCGGATGATCTTTGGCAATGACGAGATACCACATGGAAAGATTGGCGGCTTGCGCCGCCAACAATCAGGCGCCGACGACGTTGGCTGCCTGCTTTCCTTTCGGGCCCTGCACCACGTCGAAGGTGACGCGCTGACCTTCTTTCAAGGAACGGAAGCCTTCGGAGCTGATCGCCGAGAAATGAACGAATATGTCTTCGCTGCCGTCCTCGGGCGCAATGAAACCGAAACCTTTTGCATCATTGAACCACTTCACCGTACCGACACTCATACTGTCACACCTTAAATTTTGGATTGAACGTTCACCAACATGAACCGCTGGTAAATAAAGTATGCACAAAACGTTTTGAATTGCCAAGTATTTTTTAGGGTTCCAGCAGGTGCTCAAGAATCGCCAGCAGATGACCGCTGACCGATTCGACATTGGCCAACACCTCTTCCAGGGTGATTTCGGTATCGACCGGGTCACAGCCTGCGGCCCAATTCGCCACGACGCACAGACTGGCATAGCTCAGACCGAGCTCTCTGGCCAAGCCCGCCTCCGGCATGCCGGTCATACCGACCAGATCGCAGCCATCCCGGCGCAGGCGCGCGATTTCAGCTTTGGTTTCCAGGCGTGGCCCCTGGGTGGCACCGTAGCAACCGCCGGCCACTACGCCTACTCCGGCATTTTTACAGGCAGCCAGCAGGTCCAAGCGCAGACTTTCCGTGTAGGGATTGCCGAAATCAACATGAAGAACGGAACTACCGGGTGCCTCGCACAGGGTGCTGATGCGGCCCCAGGTGTAGTCGATGATCTGGTCAGGAACCGCCAATGCCCTCGGTCCGTAATCCGGACCGATGCCACCAACGGTATTGATGGCCAAAACCCGCCTAGCACCCAAATCGTGCAATGCCTGCAGATTGGCGCGGTAATTGATTTGGTGCGGTGGCAGCGCGTGCCCTTCCCCGTGCCTAGCGAGGAAAGCGACCTGCGCGGATCCGATGCATGCTGTCCGGATCGGTCCGGACGGGGCGCCGAATCGGGTCTGCAATGCATGCGAGTCCTGCCACTGCAAGCCGGGCAAGTGATAGACGCCGGTACCGCCGATGACGGCAAGATCGATATTCATACTCATTTCAGTGCATAGATGCCGGGCAGATTGCGCCCGTGTTCATTGATGTCCATGCCGTAGCCGAACACATAGCGGTCCGGCACCGTAAAGCCGGTATAGTCGGCCTCCAGTCCGGAGACGCAGCGTTCATGCTGTTTTACCGCCATGGCGGCGATCAGGACGCGGGCCGCGCCCTGGTCTTCGCACCAGTCGCGGACGGCCTTCAGGGTGTGTCCCTCATCGAGGATGTCGTCGACCAGCAGAACTGTGCGGCCCTCGAGGATTGCGGCTGGACGATGCAGCCAGGCCAGTCCGGAGCCCGTGGTTTCACCGCGATAGCGCGTGGCATGCAGGTAATCGAATTCCGCATCCATGTTCAGGGCCAAACCGAGCCGGGCTGCAAAAAAAAGGCCACCATGCATGAGTGTCAGGAAAACTGGGAACTGGCCATGCAGGTCTTTTCGAATGCGATCTGCCATCCGATCGATGGCCAATTCGATTTGGGCGCGGTCATAAAGAAGCTCGGAACGTGCCAGAACTTCGGCAATGTCATGTCGCATTACACCTGCTCCAAATCGGCTATGCACTTCAGCGCGGACCGGTAACGTGCATCCTCGGCCAGTGTATCCCAGACCATCGGCTTTGCGGCAAACAGGCCGGCCAGCCGGCTGCGCGGGTATTCGCGAACGGGCATGGCGGCAACCGCATCGGTGACGCAGGCCGGCGGACAGGCCAACACGGCATCGCAACCGGCCGAAAGATGCTGCGCGATTCGCGCTGCGACGCCGCCGGCAGACTCGGCCGCCGCCATGCCGATATCATCGCTGAACACGACACCGGTGAAGCCAAGCTCTGATTTCAGCACCTTGCCGATCCAATGGGGCGAATAGCCGGCCGGATCCGGAGCAACCTGCGGATAAACGACATGCGCCATCATCACGGCATCGGCACCGGCGCGCAGGCCAGCAGTGAACGGCAGCAGATCGGCCGCCGCGATTTCGCTGTAGGGCCTGGAGTCCACGGCCTGGTCGAAATGGGTATCTTCCAGAACGGAGCCGTGACCCGGGAAATGCTTCAGGGTCGCGGCCATGCCGGCATCGTGCATGCCGGCCACATAGCTTTCGATGAACGTCGCCACAGTGGCGGGGTCGGCGGCGAAGGCGCGGTTGCCGATGGCCAGATTGCCGCGGCCCAGATCGGCGACCGGCGCGAAACTCAGATCCAGTCCAGAAGCGATGATTTCCGAGGCCATAAGAAAGGCATGCTCGCGTGCCAGAGCGAGTGCCGATGCGCTGTCGGTGCGCGCCAACTCGCCGAACCGCTCGAGACAGGGAAGTTTGGCAAACCCGTCGCGGAAACGCTGTACGCGCCCGCCTTCCTGATCGACGCAGATCACTTGCGGCCAGGGCGAGCTGGCACGGATATCAGCACACAACTCGGACAGCTGCGGTTTCGATGCGAAATTCCGGGAGAACAGAATGACTCCGGCGACGGCAGGATGCTGGAGGAATTCACGCTCGACGGCGGTGAGTTCGTGCGATTCGACTCCGATGATCAGCATGATTTTTCCTCGGCCGTCCAGTGGTGAAAAGGTCTTGCGGCCAGTGCCATATTATAGAAGCGCAGGCAATCGGTGACTTCCGTGCCCAGCCAATCGGGCCTGTCGAAGGGCTCGCCTTCATGCTGAAGCTCGATTTCGGCAACCACCAGCCCGGCATTGTCGCCCGCGAACTCATCGATTTCCCAGAGATGGCTGCCGACCTGCACCAGATGCCGTACCTTTTCGATACGGCCTTTGCAGGCGAGACGCATCAGGCTTTCGGCATCGGCCAGCGGAATCGGATACTCGAACTCCTGTCGGCGCGCACCGGCCTGCCGGGATTTGATGTTGAGGTTGGCGGATTCCCCGGTGATGCGGATGCGGACCGAACATTGCTCACATCCCGACGCCAGCGCCTCGCTATCATTCAGATAGGCCTGCGCGATGCGCAACCGGTGATGGGCCTGCCCGCGCCAGGCCTCGCCGATGACCCGGAACTTGCGTTCGATCTCGATTGCCATCAGCCGGCCTCGAACACGGCAATGGCTTCGACATGGGCGGTCTGCGGAAACATGTCCATGGCGCCGGCCTGCAGCAGGCGATAACCGCGCTCCTGCACCAGATAGGCCGCATCGCGTGCCAATGAGGCTGGGTGACAGGATACATAAACAATGCGGCGGATGCCCTCGAGATTCATCTGCTTCAGGATCTCGATGGCCCCGGCCCGCGGCGGGTCAAGCAGCAGTTTGGTAAAGCGCTGGGTTTTCCAAAGCTGGGCGGAAATGTCCTGGTTCAGGTCGGCGGCGAAGAACTCGGCATTGGCGATGCCGTTCCGGCGGGCATTTTCCCGCGCACGCTCGACCAGGCCCTGATCGCCTTCGACACCGACCACTTCCCCCGCCGCTTTGGCCAGCGGCAAGGTGAAGTTGCCCAGACCGCAGAACAGATCGAGCACGACGTCCTCTGCTGTCGGTTGCAGCAATGCGATGGCGCGCGTAATCATCGCGGCGTTCAGCGAAGCATTGACCTGGATGAAATCCAGCGGCTTGAATTCGAAACGGATACCGTACTCGGCCAAATTGAAGCCCAAGGCCGGGTAATCATCGCGCAGCGGATGCACCGAATGCGCGCCGCCGGGTTGAAGGAATATCTGCGCATCCTGCGCCATGCCGAAATCGGCAAGGCGCCGCAAGTCGTCGGCACAGAGCGTGACCAGATTTCGGAATACCAATGCCACTGGGCCATCGCCTTGGATGAACTCGACCTGGGCGATTTCCCGTTTGGCCTGCATGGCGCCGATTAGTTCGGTCAAGGGCATGATCAGAGCGGACACGGCAGGCACCACGGTGTGGCACTCCCGCAGCTGGGCCACGAAACGCGGATCCGTTTCCCGGAATCCCACCAGCACGCCACCTTTTTTTTCGACGTAACGTACCGAAAACCGACCCTTGCGACGGTAGGCCCAGGCATCGGCGGTCAAGGGCTGCAAAATGGCCTCAGGCGTGACATGGCCGATCCGTTGCAGGTTGTCGGTCAGTGTCCGCTGTTTGGCCTCGATCTGGCGATGGCTGACCAGATGCTGGAGCACGCAGCCGGAACAGATGCCGAAATGCGGACACCGCGGTTCGACCCGGTCGGCAGAGGCCTTGAGCACTTCCTGCGTGCGTGCCTCGTCGAAATGGCGGTTGCGGCCGGTTTGCTGGGCCCGCACCCGCTCGCCGACGAGCGCACCGGCGACGAATATCGTCTTGCCATCGAGACGACCGACACCGCGCCCTTCATGGCTGAGGTTGTCGATGTCGATTTCGTATTCGCGTTTTGCTTTGGGTCCGCTTCGTGCCACAATGGGATTCCGTGATAAAGCCGTATTTTCGCAGATATCCATGCGCCATGGCACCGCATATCCAAAAAAACACCGATGAAAACATCCATTCTCCTAATTGAAGACGATGACATCAGCCGCTTGTACCTCAGCGAAGCCATCACCCTGCTGGATATCGAATTGACCGCCTGCCCCGACCTCACATCGGGCTGCATGGCGATGCGGACAAAACCGCCGTCGTTGATCATTTCCGACCTGAACCTGCCCGATGGCGGACTGCTCGACATGCTCGCCGCGTTTCCGGCCGGTATTCCTATTCTGGCGATCAGTGCCGAGGTCACGCCGGCAATCCGCGCACGCCTCGCCGCCGGGGGCATCCGCGATGTTCTGGCCAAGCCGATGCCCGTCGCCGAGCTCCACGACGCAATCCATCGGCTCTGCGGTTCCGCCGCGGAGCTCTGGAATCAGGAAAAAGCGCTCAAAGCCCTCGGAGGCAGTTCTGCAGCGCTAGCCAGCATGCGTGCCATGTTCATTGCCGAACTTCCGGTTGCTGCGTACGGCATTCAGGCAGCGTTCGATGCCGGCGACACGAAAGCACTCCATCATACCCTGCACAAGCTCAAGGCCAGCTGCGGCTTTCTGGGTGCCGAACGTCTGTTGGAAGCATGCCGTGCGCTCGATCAGGACCGGTCAGCGGCTTTGGTTTCCGCCTTCCAGACCACGTTGGCCGATACCTTGGCTTTCATGGTTTCATCGGACGACTGAGCTCACCGATCATCTGCCAGGACCGTGGCAGGGATTTTCCCAAATGCATGGCAATCACGCCATGCAACAACTGCCTTAGAGCGCCCAAGGCCGGCAATGAGGGCATTCTGTCGGCATTGAAATCGAGAAGATCGATACCGGACAGCACTCCCGGCTCTTCCGCCTTTGCCGGTATCAAACCCAGTTCGGGATATGCGCGGTAATGGCGCTCCGGCTCGATGTCAGTACCGTTGGCGGTGGCCGACCATGGGGTCATGTAGCCTAGATGCTGAATCAGATCACGCTCGAAACGACGCACCAGCCATGCGAGGGGCATACTGCCGGCAAGCTCGCTGCGCGCCGCCAGAAGCCTTTGGTAGAGCTCATTATCGGCATCCTGACGCGGACAAAGCTTCAACACCAGTTCGTTGAGGTAGAGGCCGGCCATCAGCCGATCACCGGCAATCGCCAGTACCGGCGGCAGGGGCTCGGATCCGGTCAATGTGCCGAGTTCACTTTTCAGCAGAAAGCTGACTTTGATGTGCTGCAACGGCTGTAATTGCGCCCGCAATACGTGGTTTTTGGCGCCAGTCACGCCCTTGGCGACAAGACCGACGATGCCGTGATCCCGGGTCAGCAGTTCAAGTTGCAGACTGGTCTCGCGGTATGCCCGCTTGTGCAGCACCAGCGCGGGCTGCCACTCGACGCGCATCAGTCGTTGTAACCGAACCGGCGCAGCGCGGCCTCGTCATCGGACCATCCGTCGCGGACGCGGCACCAGGTTTCCAGGAATACCTTGGAACCGAACAGCTTTTCCATGCCCAGACGTGCCGAGGTGCTGATGGCTTTCAGCTGCTGGCCGCCTTTGCCGATGACGATGGCTTTCTGCCCTTCCCGTTCAAGCCAGATGACGGCACCGATACGCAATAAACCGCCGTCATCCTCGAATTTTTCGATTTCGACCGTGGCGGAATAAGGCAGCTCGTCACCCAAGCGCTGCATCAGTTGTTCACGCACCAGCTCGCCGGCCAGGAAACGCTGGCTTTTATCGGTGATTTCGTCCTCGCCGTAGAGCGGCTCGGATTCGGGCATGAGCTGCAGAAGGCTCCTGACAAGATCCGCCGTTCCCTTGCCTTTAAGCGCTGAAATCAGATGCACGGAAGTGAATTCGCGGTTTTCCGTGACTTCCCTGATGAACGGCAGAAGTGCGTCCTTGTCTTTGAGCTTGTCGATTTTGTTGATGACCAGCAGGACCGGAACGTCCGAATCCTTCAGCGCCTGATATGCCAGAGCATCATCGCTGTGCCAGCGACCGGCTTCGATAACCAGAACGGACGCATGCACATCGCTGACCGCGCCGCGCGCCGCACGGTTCATGTGCCGGTTCATGGCACGCGACTGTTTGGCATGGATGCCGGGGGTATCGACCAGAACAAGCTGACCTTCTGGAAAACTGGCGATGCCCAGCATACGGTGCCGCGTGGTCTGCGGGCGCGATGACACAATACTGATCTTGCTGCCGACCAGCGCGTTGACCAGAGTCGATTTACCGACATTCGGACGGCCGATGACGGCGACGAAACCGGCGCGGTAGGAAGGTATCTGCGAATCGGTCATTTGTTCAGGCCTAAAAGAATGAGTGCTTTGCGGGCGGCATCGGCTTCAGCCGACTTAACTGACGTTCCGCTTCCAGCTGTAGTGATTGCCAGATGCTCAAGGACGCACTCGACATCGAAACTGCGTGCATGATCGCTGCCGCCGGCCTGCAGCAGCCGGTACACCGGCAAAGCATGTTGCTTGGACTGCAGCCATTCCTGGAGTTTGGTCTTCGGATCCTTTCCCGGCGATTTTTCAAGCGATAACTGCAGTCGGCTTCCGAACCAGTCCGCCACCAGCGATTGCGCGGCAGCGAAACCTGCATCCAGATAAACCGCGGCGATAACCGCCTCGACCGCATCGGCAAGAATGGAGTCGCGGCGATGTCCGCCGGATTTCATTTCTCCCGGACCGAGTTCGAGTTGCGCACCCAGGTCCAGTTCACGTGCGATTTCGGCCAAGGTCGGTTCACGCACCAGATGCGACCGGGCCTGGGTGAGCTCGCCCTCGCTGGCCTTCGGGAACTTCCGGTAAAGGGCATCGGATACCAGCATGCCGAGGATGGCATCACCGAGGAACTCGAGACGCTCGTTGTTCGGCTTGCCGGCGCTGCGGTGCCGCAGCGCCTGACGCAGCAGTTCCGGATCGCGGAACCCTGTCAGCAAAGCATCACTCCGCGTCGGGCCGGCCGGTCACCGGGAAGCTGCGCTCGAACTTGGCGACGAAGTCGAGGTTGTATATCAGCGGCTTGCGCACTTCGTAATTGAGGTCAAGCATCTTGCCACCTTCTTTTTCGGTACGCAACTTGATATGTTTATCTAGGTTGACACTATCGACATAGCTGATCTGGAACCGCCGGTACAGACTGTCCTTGAGTTGCGGCAACGCCTGTTTATCGGCTCCGGTGGCCTGGGTCACGGCCTTGATGTCATTGACGGCACTGAAATACTCGGTATACACCGGGAAAAGACGCATGAACAGGAATCCGAAGAGTCCGGCCAGCGCGAGAACGAAAAGGAAACTGAGCAGGGTAATGCCTTTCTGGTTGCGTTTCATGGTGACCCCCTTAGTCGATTTTGGTGCCGATGCGAGACGGCTCGAAACTGTCGGTACAGAACCAGCCCGAGCAGTTTAACCATATTACCATTGCCTTTCCAACTACGTTCTGTTCCGGCACGAACCCCCATTCCCGGCTATCGGCACTGCGGTCCCGGTTATCGCCCATGGCGAAATAGTGGCCCTGAGGAACCATCCAGGTGCCGTTATTGCGGTAGCCCAAGGGTACCCCGTCCATTTCCAGCATGGCGTGTGACTTGCCCGGCAGACTTTCGCTGTAGATGCGCGAACCGGTCATCTCGCTGGATACGCCCTTACCGACGTACACACCCGCCTCGGCATAGCCGAACGGCACGCCGTTGACGGAAACGCGGTTCTCCTCGACGCTGATGGTATCGCCCGGAAGCCCGATGACGCGCTTGATGTAATCGGTGCCTGCGGCGGGATCATCCTTGCCCAGCTCTTTCGATCCCGGATAACGGAACACGAACACATCGCCGCGCTCCGGCGCACCGACCTCGACGATTTTCGTGTTGAGCACCGGCAGCCGGATGCCGTAATTGAATTTGTTGACCAAAATGAAATCACCGATCAGCAGATTGGGCATCATCGAACCGGAGGGAATGCGGAACGGTTCCGCCAGGAACGAGCGCAGCATCAGCACCAGGAAAATGACTGGAAACAGGGATTTGGCGTACTCGACAAGTACCGGGTCGGCGGCAGCGGCATCGGCGGCCAAGCGCCGTTTCTCGAAAACGAATTTATCGGCGAGCCAGATCAGACCGGTGAACAAGGCCAGCAGGGTGAGGATCAGGGCAAAATCGATTTTCACGGGCAATCCTTATTTGTTGTCGACCGACAGCACGGCCATGAACGCTTCTTGCGGAATTTCGACGCGGCCGAACTGCTTCATCCGCTTCTTGCCTTCCTTCTGTTTTTCGAGCAGCTTCTTCTTGCGGGTGGCGTCGCCGCCGTAGCATTTGGCCAGCACGTTCTTGCGCATGGCCTTGACCGTCGAACGGGAAATGATCTGGGATCCGACCGCGGCCTGGATGGCGACATCGAACATCTGGCGGGGAATCAGTTCGCGCATTTTCTCGCACAGATCCCTGCCCCGGCGGTCGGCATGGGCGCGGTGCAGGATCATCGACATGGCGTCGACGCGGTCGCCATTGATCAGCACGTCGACCCGCACGAACGGACCGGCATCGAAGCGCAGGAAATGGTAGTCGAGCGAGGCATAGCCGCGCGACACCGACTTCAGACGGTCGAAGAAATCGGTCACCACCTCGGCCATGGGCAGTTCATAGGTGATCTGGACCTGACTGCCCATGTAATTCATGCCCTGCTGGGATCCGCGCTTTTCTTCACACAGGGTGATGACGTTGCCGACATAGTCGGGTGGCGTCAGGATGGTGGCAAGAATCACCGGCTCGCGGATTTCCTCGATTTTGTTGACCGGCGGCAGTTTGGCCGGATTGTCGAGCGGCAGGATGCTGCCATCGGTGAGCAGCACTTCGTAAACCACGGTCGGTGCGGTCGAGATCAGGTTGAGGTCGTATTCGCGCTCCAGACGCTCCTGCACGATTTCCATGTGCAGCATGCCCAGAAAGCCGCAGCGGAAGCCGAAACCCATCGCTTCCGAACTTTCCGGTTCGAAATTGAGCGCGGCGTCGTTGAGCTTGAGTTTGTCGAGCGCCTCGCGCAGCGCCGGGTAATCCTCGGCATCGACCGGAAACAGGCCGGCGAACACGCGCGACTGCATGGTCTGGAAGCCTGGCAAGGGTGCCTTCGCCGGATTTCCGGCCAGGGTCAGGGTATCGCCGACCGGCGCACCATGAACGTCCTTGATCGAGGCGTTCATCCAGCCTACTTCACCGGCCGAGAGCTTGCCCAGTACCTTGCGCTTCGGGGTAAACACGCCGACTTCGTCGACCTGATGCACGCGACCGGTCGACATCACCAGGATCTTGTCGCCCGGCTTGATTTCGCCCTGCACCACCCGCACCAGCGAGACTACGCCGAGATAGTTGTCGAACCAGGAATCGATGATCAGTGCCTGCAGATGACCGGTATCGACCGATTTCGGCGGCGGAATGCGGGCCACAATGGCTTCCAGAACAGCGCGCACATTCAGCCCGGTCTTCGCAGAGATGGCGACCGCCTCCTCGGCATCGATGCCGATGACCGCCTCGATTTCGGCCTTGACACGGTCGACATCGGCAGTCGGCAGATCGATTTTGTTCAAAACCGGAACCACTTCCAGACCCTGCTCGACCGCGGTATAGCAGTTCGCGACCGACTGCGCTTCCACGCCCTGCGCGGCATCCACGACCAGCAAGGCGCCTTCGCAGGCGGCCAGCGAGCGCGACACCTCATAGCTGAAATCCACGTGGCCCGGGGTATCGATGAAATTGAGCTGGTAGGTCACACCGTCATCCGCGGTGTAAGGCAGAGACACCGACTGCGCCTTGATGGTGATGCCGCGTTCACGCTCGATTGGATTGGAATCGAGCACCTGGGCTTCCATTTCACGCGCCTCGAGGCCGCCGCAGAGCTGGATGATGCGGTCGGCCAGGGTCGACTTGCCGTGATCCACGTGCGCGATGATGGAGAAATTGCGGATATGCTGCATGGGGTCGCTTTCGGAAAACTTAGCCCAACATTATCGCATAAGCCACCGCTTCCGAGGCGGTTTTCCGCCCCAGAATCAATTTCTTACGGCACGCCGAGGATGTGGATGGCGGTGCTGTCGGCATTACGGATCAGCAGACGCACGCGATCGCCGGATTTCAAGGCCGCAACCGCTTTCTCGAAAGCCGCGACCGAAGCCACTGGGGTCCGGCCGACCTCGAGCACAACATCACCCCTGGCAATGCCAAGTTGACCGAGCATCGGCTGGCTGATTCTGGCGATTTGGACGCCGCCACTAGCCAAGCCAAGACGGCTACGGGTGGCCGAACTGACCTCCTCGACGCTGAATCCGAGCTTGGAAGGATTGGCCGGAGCCTGGTTCGGCGTTCCCGGATTCCGTGTATTGCCGGCTGATTCGTCAAGCACCGAAAGCACCACCGGAATGTCCAGCGTACGGCCGTTGCGCAGGATGCTCACCTTGGATTTCACCCCCGGCTGCAGGGCACCGACCATGGGCGGAAGATCCGAGGACTTGACGATGGCACTACCGTTGAATCCGGTAATGACATCGCCGGGCTGGATCCCGGCCTTGGCGGCAGCACTACCGTTCTGCACGCTGGCGACAAAGGCGCCCTCTGCAGCTTTCAGACCGAGATCGGTCAATTCTTCCGGCTGCAGATCACGGACCTGCACACCAAGCTGGCCGCGGCGGACGCTACCGGTGGCCTTGATCTGTTCGACGGCATTCATGGCGGTTCGAATCGGTATCGCGAAGCTGACGCCCATGTAGCCGCCGGAATTGCTGAAAATCTGCGAGTTGATGCCTACCACCTGGCCACGGGTATTCAGTAGCGGCCCGCCGGAGTTGCCGCGATTGATTGCGACATCGGTCTGGATGAACGGAACGTAGCGCTGGCTGCCATCGACGCTTGGCCGGCCGAGGGCACTGACGATGCCGGCCGTGACCGAATAATCGAACCCGAACGGCGAGCCGATGGCCACCACCCATTGTCCAGGCTTGACCGCATCGGAATCGCCGATGGCCAGAGTGGACAGGCCTTTGCCCTCGATCTTAAGCACGGCGACGTCGGTCGAGGGATCGGACCCGACCAGCTTGGCCGGCAATTGGCGACGGTCGGCCAGGTGCACCACCAGCTTGTCCATGCCCTCGATGACATGATGATTGGTGAGTACGAAGCCGTCGGAAGAAATGATGAATCCCGAACCAAATGATCGGCCGCCGCGCGGCCCCTGCGGGCCGGGTTGGCCCGGCATCGGCTGCCCGAAGAAGCGTCTGAAAAACTCCTGCATCTGTTCGTCTTCGGAGCCCGGAGTGACGGATTGCTGTCCCGAAGCCGAGCCACGCTCACTGCTGGCTTCAATGCTGACCACGGCCGGCGTCGTGCGTTCAACCAACGCGCTGAAATCCGGGAGCGCGACCAAAGGCGCGGCGTTGGCTGTCGATGCACTTTGTGCCTGAACCGGCTGCTGAGCCTGCTGCCAACAGGCGACCAACACGGCGCAACTGAAGAATCCCAGTAGAAAACGGGAAACGGGTGTGATTGCTTTCATGGCTACCTCGATGATAAAAAGTGGAACGGATTCAACGCTGGGTCTGTGCCAGGATTTTTTCAAGGGTGGCGACCGGCACCTTGCCCATGGCGACATAACGGATGGAGCCATCGCCCAGCATCAGACCGTTGACGCCATCCCGGCGCATTTGGGCTTTTTCCTTCTGTTTCGACGGCTCCACATACAGTGAAATACTGGCCAGACCGTCGCTGAATAGATAGTGGGTGGAACCGGCCCGGCTTTCACTGGCAATGACACGAAACCCCTTGACCTCCTTGAACGGCGACTTCAGTTCACGGTTCTGCGGGGCTTTTGCGGGCTTGGCTTTTCCGGCTGCCGGCGTAATGTCTATTTGGGTGAACACGAACTGCTCTAAGGCATACCCACGTTCGTCGAGCGTCACCACTTTCAACGGCAATCCGCTTTCCGTATCCAACCACAGACGATAGCTATAACGCCAGAGATCCTCGGCAAGAATATCGATCACTTGGGTCGCGCGGCCGGCCACGCGGGCTTTTTCAGAAAGACGGACTTTGTAGGACTTGTTTCCGGCAGCATTGGCAAAATGGCTGAAGGTGATTTGTCCGGTGGCGGCGGCGGGAAATGACTGCAGGGAACCGCCGAGACTGTTGCTCTGGATTCGACCACCCTTTTTCACCAGCTCCCTTGGAGAGCCCGACAGAGTCCGCATACGCAGGCTTTCTACCCCGTTGTCCATGCGGTGTTCAACCGCCAGCGTGTTGATTTCAGCGCCTTGCACCAGCACCAGAACGCCTTTGTAATTATGGTTGGCAACTGCGGCATTGATACGGCCAAGCCAAGCCTCGGAGTCATCGCGCCAGAGCTGCTGAACCCACTTTTTCCCCGAATCCAGCCAGCCGCCGTCCTCTTCGGCACGCACACCGGACGGTGCGAGAATCAGCAGGATTAACAGAAATCGTAGAGGCCTCATTGACCGTCCTCGCTGGCATCGGCTTCCGGTGCCGACAGCAGTTGCGCATAGGAAATGAGATCGTTACCGGTATTGCTTCCGGTCATCTGATTATGACGGGCAAGATAGTCATCCATGGCCTGATCGCTTTTCGGCCAGGATTTGGAACGGGTTGCTTCGTTCAGTTCGAAACGGGTCGGGTCATCGACAGCTGCGATCTGCTCCGATGGCGCAGCAGATTTGACCGCAGCCGTGGCGGTCGGCTTCGTACTTGCTTTCTGCACCGATGCGGGAGCAAGCTCAGCAGCGTTCGGAGCCGGCGATGGGACGGGGGCCTGTTGGGCAATCATCGGATCACCCGCGGCCGGGACCTCGGGACCCGGCATCAGCTGGTAAGCCAGGCCGGCGACCAGCGCCAGTGCCGCGAAAGAAGCCACCAGACGCCAAGGCGCTTTCACAGCGTTGCTTTCAGGCTGGCATTGCGCGCAGATCGAATCGGCACTGCCTGCAGGCATCAGCCGCATTGGCTGTGACTTCAGGACCGACGAAGCAATCCAGGCGCGCTCGCAGGCGGCACGCAAATCAGCATCGTTGGCCAGACGCTTCTGGAAGAAACGGCGCTCGCTATCCGACAGTTCGCCATCGATGTAGGCGCTGAGTTGTTCTAAATCGGTTTCGCTGATCGGTTTCATGGGCGGACTCTTTGGGACTCGTAAAGGGGGCGCAGGCGGGCATCGATGGCCTCACGTGCACGGAAAATGCGGGAACGCACGGTTCCTACCGGTGAATTCATGACTTCGGCGATTTCCTCGTAGGAAAGCCCCTCCATCTCACGCAGGGTGATGGCCTGCCGGATTTCCTCCGGCAACTGCGCCAATGCCTTGCTGACCACTTGGGCAAGTTCTTCGCGCAAAAGTTCATGTTCTGGCGTGTCATTGTTCTGCACGTAGATGCCGCCTTCGATGAACTCGGCATCTTCCAGTTCGACGTCAGCGCCGGGACGCCGTTTCTGGCTGGCCAGATGGTTCTTGGCGGTATTAACTGCAATCCGATACATCCATGTATAGAACTGGCTTTCGCCGCGGAAACCCGGCAGGGACCGGTAGGCTTTGATGAAGCTGTCCTGAACCACATCCTGGCACTCCGCCGGATTGCGCACGAAACGGCTGACCACCGCCGCGATCCGGTGCTGGTATTTCCGGACCAGCAGGTCGAAGGCGCTCTTGTCGCCTTTCTGGGCCCGCTGAACCAACTCGGTATCGATTTCGTGTTCGCCCATCGGGCCGGGATCTCCATATCGTTGCAGCCAATGGCTACGGGGTTTGTCGCTTTCGGGCCTTAAAAGTTCCCGATAATTGACCAATATGCGCAAAACGGTGATGATAAGCTTACTTCAATTTCAATCAAACGAATGTATGAATCAGTTCAGTGGTCTTTCCCCGCAGCATTGGCAGCTTGAAGCACGCAAGGACGGCATTCTGATTCTCAGTCTTGAACGCAAGGACGCCAGCGTCAATACCTTATGTCAGGCCGTGCTGAATGAGCTCGACGGTCTGTTGCAGCGCATGGCCTTCGCGCCACCGAAAGGCCTGATCATCCGCTCCACCAAAAAAACTGGTTTCATCGCCGGTGCCGATATCGCCGAATTCGCCGAATTCGATGCCAAGGGAACCGTACTGGATGCCATCAGCAACGGCCAGAACATCTTCCAACGCATCGCCGAACTGCCCTGCCCGACGGTCGCCCTGATCCACGGCCACTGCATGGGCGGAGGGACCGAGCTGAGTCTGGCTTGCAGCGCACGCGTGGCGTCGGATGATGCCAGCACCCGCATCGGCTTGCCCGAAGTCAAACTTGGCATCTATCCGGGCTGGGGCGGCAGTGTTCGCCTACCCCGCTTGGTTGGCGCCCCGGCGGCCTTCGACATGATGCTGACCGGTCGCGCACTTTCGGGCAAAGCGGCACGCGCCATCGGTCTGGTCGACGCAGTGACCGCGCCGGATCTCATGGTGAATAAAGCCGTCGAATTCATTGAACACGGCGTCAATCGCCCGTTCAAACAGAAAGCGACAGCGTGGCTCAGCAACAGCTGGCTGGCGCGGCAGATTCTGCCCGGCGTACTGACCAAACAAGTGGCGCGCAAAGCCCGCAAGGCCCACTACCCCGCACCTTACAGCCTGATCGATACCTGGCGACGCTCTGGCGGCATGCCGGTGCGCGCTGCGCTGAAGCAGGAAGGCTATTCGGTGGCCAAGCTGGCACAGGGGCCGACAGCGCGCAACCTGACCCGCATTTTCTTCCTGATGGAACGACTGAAATCACTCGGCGGGAAAGAGCATGGCATTGCCCATGTGCACGTGGTCGGTGCCGGTGTGATGGGCGGCGATATCGCCGCTTGGTGCGCTTTGCGTGGATTCGACGTGACCCTGCAGGACCGCGAAATGCAGTACATCCAACCAGCCCTCGACCGTGCTGATGCCCTGTTCTCTAAAAAGGTGAAGGACGATGCCAAACGCAGCGTGGCCCGCGCCCGTCTGCAGGCCGATGTGTCCGGCGATGGCGTAGCCAAAGCCGACCTGATCATCGAGGCCATCTTCGAAAATCTGGAAGCAAAGCAGGCCCTGTATGCGGCACTGGAACCGAAGATGAAGCCTGACGCTCTTTTAGTTTCCAATACAAGCTCGATTGCGCTGGATTCGCTCGGTGCCAAGCTCGAACAGCCATCGCGTTTTGCTGGGCTGCATTACTTCAATCCGGTGGCGATGATGCCCTTGGTCGAAATCGTCCGTCATGGTGGCATGGCCGCAGAAACCGAACGCCGTCTGGCGGCATTCTGCCGAAGCATCGACAAACTACCAGTGCCGGTCGCCGGAACCCCTGGCTTTCTGGTCAACCGGATTCTGGCGCCCTACATGCAGGAAGCGATTCTGGCCTTTTCGGAAGGCATCCCGGGGCGCGCCATCGACAAAGCAGCCCTCGATTTCGGCATGCCGATGGGACCCATCGAACTGGTCGATACCGTCGGCCTGGATGTTGCTGCCAGTGTCGGCAAAATCATGGCCGAATTCCACGGCCAGACATTGCCCGATGCCCTGCAGGTGATGCCCGGCAAGCGTGGCAAGAAAGACGGTGAAGGTCTTTATAAATGGGTCGACGGCAAGGCGCTCAAACCGGAGCTGCCAAAAGATTACACCGCGCCGGACGACCTGCAGGACCGACTGGTCTTCGCCTTGCTCAATGAAGCCGTATCCTGTCTACACCAGTGCGTGGTCACCGATGCCGAGCTACTGGATGCCGGTGTGATTTTCGGAACCGGATTCGCTCCGTTCCGTGGCGGCCCGATCGAATACATCAAAGCCATCGGCCGTGATGCGGCGCTGAACACACTGAAATCCCTGGAAAGCAAATACGGGGCACGATTCGCGCCAAAGGCCGGCTGGGATGAGTTGTAAGCAATCCTTGGCCTGAAAAAAAGCCGGCTTTTGCCGACTTTTTATTTCCTATTTTTTGCAGCCAATCAATTTAATTTCTTGGCCGGGCTGAATCATATAATTCGGTGGAGCCAAATCATTGACCTTGATCAGACGACTGAGGTCGCAATCGAAGGTACGGGTGATCATCATCAGAGTTTCACCCGGCTTGACGATGTATTTACCGTTATGCTTTTGACCCGTCTCAGCAGCGACAACAGCAGGCTCACCCTCCGACGTTGCAGCAGATACCACCGGCGGCGGCCGGTAGAACACCGGGACCTTGCGCGCCTGGGTCAGCATTTTTGCTTGCTCGCTGCGCAACCCGCCAACGCAGTTGGCCTGGTAGCTGGCAACAAGTTTCTTCGGGGCACGCAACACGATGCCCTGCGCAATATACTGGCCG
Organism: Lysobacteraceae bacterium; assembly: GCA_021299355.1. Lineage (GTDB taxonomy): Bacteria > Pseudomonadota > Gammaproteobacteria > Xanthomonadales > Xanthomonadaceae > Arenimonas. Next base: position 7,587 of record JAJTGG010000003.1, on the reverse strand, counting down.
GGCTCGTAATGCGGATTGAGGTTGCGCAGGACACGGAACCAGCCGGACTGATTATGCGGATTGCCCAGACAGATGGTGAGTTCGTTGATGGTGGTGGCACGCTGCAGGGTCAAGCTGGCAGGTGAGTAATCCAGTTTCGGATAGGTCAGACCGTATTCATGGCCGTGCAGAAACAACCAAGCTGCTGCCAATACAGCCGGCACGTAATCGCGGGTTTCTGCCGGCCATTCGGTATACACGTTCTCCTGCCAGAAATCACCACCACGTTCGCGGTAGATGCGCCGGGCCCGGCCTTCACCGCCGTTGTAACCGGCAATAGCCATTTCCAGACTGCGGTTGAGCTCTTCGAAACGCTCATTCATGTACTGGGCATTGGCGCGCGCCGCGAATTGCGGATCATAGCGCATGTCGTAACCCGGACCGGAATCAAGATTGAACCTGCGGCCGGTGGCTGGCATGAATTGCAGAGGTCCGGCCGCACCGGCCCTGGACACCGAATGCACCTTGCCGCCGGATTCCTTGGTCATCATGCCGAACAGCAGTGCTTCGGGCAGCCCGGCTTTTTCGTACTCCGGTGCCATCAGGTAGCGCATGTAATGGTAATTTTCCCACGACTCCAGGAAAAACCCGCGATTCACCGTCAGCCAGTTGGCGATTGCCGCCTGCATCGGTTCGTTGTATTTGGTCAACAATTCGAGATTCCGCGAACCCAAGAGTTTGATGGTGGTTCCAAGGGCGGGAATACTCTGTGGCGCCAAGGCGCCTGCGCCGGCCGGCGCGGAAACCGGCATATCCGATTGTTTGATCAGCTGCTCGTAGGCGCTGATGACTTTGGTTTTCGAGCAGGCTTTCAGTTTGAAGCACTGATTGGCCTGGTCTTCAAGGTCTTCGATGGCCTTATTCATCACCGCCAACTGGCTATCATCACCGGTTTCATAGCGATCCCGTGCCTGCTGATAGGTTTTCAGGGTTTGATCAATCTGCGTATAAAGCAGGGACTCCCGGGTCGGCTTGGCGGCATCCGCACTCCCGGAAAAAAACCCGGCAAACAGGATGGTGACTAACAATGGGCTGATCCGCATGAAATCTCCTTGGCACATGCTTTATGCTATCCAAACTGCATTATCTGTCATAGATGACCCAGATTCCATAAATTTTTCATGAACCCCCGATGAGCCGATGGCGTCCGCCCTCCGAAGCCAGTACTGCCCTGATCACTCAAGAGGGGCGTGAACGCCTGCGCGCCGAGCTTCAGGATCTCTGGCAGGTCCGCCGCCCGGAAGTAGTGAAGGCATTGTCCGCAGCCGCCGCCGAAGGTGACCGCTCGGAAAACGCCGAATACATCTACCGCAAGAAACAACTGGGCGAAATCGATAGGCGCGTGCGCTATCTGAGCAAACGTCTGGAAGTGCTGAAAGTGCCCGAACAGGACAAAACCCCGCGCGACCGTATTTTCTTCAACGCCTGGTTCGAACTGGAACACGAGGATGGTGATATACGCCGTTACCGCATCGTCGGACCGGATGAAACCGATGCGCGACGGAATTGGATCAGCATCGATTCGCCGTTGGCACGGGCGGCTTTGAACAAAGCCGTTGAAATGGACTTCGAAGTCGAACTGCCGACGGGAATGAGCTCGTTTGTGGTGATATCCATCCATTACGAGGACTAAGTCCGCTTTATCCCCCTTGCGCTCAGGCCGAAGCCCGGGAGCCCCTCAGAAATCAGCGTTATCGGGATCGACCAGGGCAAACAGGTCGTGCTCATCAGCGCCCATGATGCTGACGTCGACGAATTGGCCGGGCTTCAGACCCATCCGCTCGCCGTCCTGGATCTGCACCAGACCGTCGATTTCCGGTGCATCGGCCTTCGAGCGCGCAATGGCCAGTTCGCCGTCAATGGCATCGACCAGCACCTGCTGTACCGTGCCGACCTTGCGTTGCAGCTTGTCGGCACTGATTTCAGCCTGCAGCTCCATGAAGCGTGCCAGGCGCTCCTGCTTGAGTTCCTCCGGTACGGCATCGGGCAGCGCATTGGCTGCGGCGCCGTCTACCGGCGAGTAGGCAAAGGCGCCAACGCGGTCCAGCTCGGCCTGATCGATGAAGCTGAGCAATTGTTCGAAGTCGTTCTCGGTTTCGCCGGGGAAGCCGACGATAAACGTGCTACGGATGGTCAGATCCGGGCAAATTTCACGCCATTTCGCGATGCGTTCCAGATTTTTATCAACGGCGCCCGGTCGCTTCATCAACTTCAGGATGCGCGGACTGGCATGCTGGAACGGGATGTCCAGATACGGCAGCAACTTGCCTTCGGCCATCAGCGGAATGATATCGTCCACATGCGGATACGGGTACACATAATGCAAGCGCGACCAAACACCCAATTCGGAAAGCCCTTCACATAGGTCCTTCATCCGGGTTTGGTAAGTTTTATCACGCCATTGGTGTTCGGCGTAACGCACATCCACGCCGTAGGCGCTAGTGTCCTGCGAAATCACCAGCAGCTCCTGCACACCGCCGCGCACCAGCTTTTCGGCTTCACGCAATACGTCGTCAATCGGGCGCGAAACCAGATCGCCACGCATGGACGGAATGATGCAGAAACTGCAACGGTGATTGCAGCCCTCGGAGATCTTCAGGTAGGCGTAGTGTTTGGGGGTGAGTTTGATGCCGTAGTCCGGCACCAGATCGATGAACGGATCGTGCTTCGGCGGCAGTGCGGCATGCACCGCGCTCATCACCGTGCTGTAATCCTGCGGGCCGGAAATCGACAGCACATCCGGGAACCGTTCGCGGATCTGTTCCGGGCGCTTGCCGAGACACCCCGTAACGATGACCTTGCCGTTCTCGGCCATGGCCTCGCCGATGGCATCCAGCGACTCTTCCACCGCCGAGTCGATGAAGCCGCAGGTATTGACCACCACCACATCCGCCTTATCGTAGGTCGGAACGATGTCGTAGCCTTCTACACGCAGCTGGGTCAGGATGCGTTCGGAATCGACCAGCGCCTTGGGGCAGCCGAGACTGACGAAACCGACTTTCGGATTGGACTTTGACATGCGGGAACGTGCACCGGATACTGGGACTTGGATTATACCGTTTCCCGGCCACGCCCTTGATGAACAGCCCTGAATTCCGCCTTGATGCGCGCCTCGATAAGGACACCCATTTCCTGCTGGATGCCCCGCTCTGCCGCATCGGGCTGATGGATGACACCCGTTTTCCCTGGCTGATCCTGGTGCCGCGGGTTCCGAATGTGCGCGAATGGCCGGATCTGAGCACCGAGTACCAGCTGCAGCTGCAGGCTGAGATCAATGCCGCTGCCCGCGCCCTGCAATCCGCGTTTCCACATGGCGAAAAGTTGAATATCGCAGCGCTAGGTAATGTCGTACCGCAGCTGCATATTCATGTGATTCTTCGCCATGCCGGCGATGCCGCCTGGCCGGCGCCGGTGTGGAATGCCGGCGTACGCGAATTATATTCAGACGCATCAGCGGCCCCTGTAATCCAATCCCTGCTTCAGTATCTGGATTTCAGTCATGAGTGAATCGAAACAAATACCCTATCGCCACCCTCGTCCGCTCGATGATGCCGACGCACTGGCCAAGGTGCGAGAATTCGCCGATTTCCAGCATAAGCGCCGGACGGTCCGTTATTTTTCAGACGCGCCTGTTCCGCAGGAAATCATTGCACATGCCATAGCCGCCGCCGGAAGCGCGCCCAGCGGAGCGAATCAGCAGCCATGGCGGTTTGTTGCTTTATCAAATCCCACGCTGAAGCATGCCATCCGGATAGCCGCAGAGGCCGAAGAACGCGAGTTTTATACTCACCGCGCACCCGAGGAGTGGTTGGATGCACTCGCCCCACTGGGCACGGATGCCGACAAACCCTTTCTGGAAACTGCACCATGGCTCATTGCCGTGTTTTATGAACGTTACGGATTCGACGATACTGGTAAGAAGCAAAAACGCTACTATCCCCACGAATCGACCGGTATCGCTTGTGGATTTTTGATTTCCGCGCTGCATCAGGCTGGGCTATGCACGCTGACGCATACACCCAGCCCGATGGGATTTCTGAACGAGCTGCTTGGCCGGCCGAAAAATGAAATGCCCTATCTATTGCTGGTTGTCGGGCATGAAGCCGAAAACTGCCATGTGCCTGAAATCTCACGCCTTGAGGCAACTTCGTTCGCAGAGTTCAAAACCTGACATGAGCCAATTGCCGAGCCCACTGCAAGATGCTGCTTAACATTCTTGTTCATAGTAATCTCCATCTGGATTAGTTTTCCGCAACCGGATTGTCCGGCTACAGGGATTAGCCGGTCTGTTCAGTGATTTCTTACAACCATCTGCCGGTCTGCTCTGAATTCCGGTTATTAAGCAAAAAAAGCGCCCGTAGGCGCTTTTTCAGGGATGAGTGAATTTCAGGTCTTCGGCAAGGTAACGCCGGTCTGACCCTGGTATTTTCCGCCGCGGTCCTTGTAGGAAGTTTCGCAGACTTCGTCGGACTGGAAAAACAGCATCTGAGCCACGCCCTCGCCCGCATAGATCTTGGCCGGCAGCGGTGTGGTGTTGCTGAATTCGAGGGTGACGTGGCCTTCCCATTCTGGCTCCAGCGGGGTCACATTCACGATGATGCCGCAGCGTGCATAGGTGCTCTTGCCCAGGCACACCACCAGGCTGTCGCGCGGGATGCGGAAGAACTCGACCGTACGCGCCAGCGCGAAGGAATTCGGCGGAATGATACAGACATCGGCTTCGATATCGACGAAGCTGGTCGGATCGAAGGCTTTCGGATCGACGATGGTCGAGTTGATGTTGGTGAAGATCTTGAACTCGCGGGCGCAGCGCACATCATAGCCGTAGCTGGAGGTGCCGTAAGAGACAATCCGGTGGCCATCGGCGGCGGTTTTGACCTGTCCGGGTTCGAACGGTTCGATCATGCCATGTTGTTCGGACATGCGGCGGATCCAGCGGTCGGATTTGATGCTCATAGTGGTTCTCGGAAAGGGTTTAGGTATTTTGGATGACGATATTGGGAATGCCAATGTTTTTGTTGCGGGCCTGTTGCGAAAGCCGGGCGGCAGCCTTGCGGGCAATACCGCGGTACGCCACGGCAGCCGGCGAATCAGGGTCGGCGGCCACGGTCGGCTGGCCGGAATCCATCTGTTCGCGGATCTGGCGCGCCAAGGGCAGCTGGCCGAGCAGCTCAACGCCGTATTGTTCGGCCATGCGGGCGCCGCCGCCTTCACCGAAGATGGCCTCGGCGTGACCGCAGTTGCTGCAGATATGGGTCGCCATATTTTCGATGATGCCGAGCACAGGGACTTCCACTTTTTCAAACATTTTTAATGCTTTCTTGGCATCTATTAAAGCAATATCTTGGGGTGTGGTGACGATAATCGCCGCCGAAACCGGCACCCGTTGCGCCAAAGTCAGCTGGATATCGCCGGTGCCCGGCGGCAGGTCGATGATCAGATAGTCCAGATCCTGCCAACGGGTGGTGGTCAGCAGCTGTTGCAGATACTGGGTGGTCATCGGGCCGCGCCAGATGGTCGGGGTGTCTTCACCCAGAAACAGGCCGATGGACATGGCTTGCAGGCCGTGAGCGATTTTCGGCTCCACGGTCTTGCCATCCAGGCTGTCGGGTTTGCCGGTAATGCCGAGCATCATCGGAATCGAGGGGCCGTGGATATCGGCATCAAGAATACCGACAGCAGCACCTTCGGCCACCAGCGCCAGCGCCAGATTGACCGCGGTCGTTGATTTGCCGACGCCACCCTTGCCCGAGGCCACAGCGATGATGTTCTTCACCCCCGGCAGCGGCGACAGGGCATTCTGCACTTTGTGGGCCGGAATGCGGGTGTCAATGCTGACCGCGACGGCAGTTGCGCCGAGCACGCTTTTCAAGCGGGATTCGATGGCGGCAATCAAGGCCGGATGCGCGGAACGCGCCGGATAACGCCATTGCAGGGCGATGGCTGCATTGTTGCCGTCCACACCGATGGCCTGCACGTTATTGCCCGCAATCAGATCCAGGCCGGTGTCGGGGTCGGAAATATGGGCCAATTCGGCACGGATGGCGGCTTCGGTGAGGGACATGCGGGGGTGCTTCGGGGCAAAAAGGTATTGTACTGGAAAGCCACAGCGATACGCCAAAGCCTTATAATTCAATTATGTCTATCACGCCCGCACTGGTCACCACCGCCCTTCCCTATGCCAACGGCCCGCTACATCTGGGGCATCTGGTCGGCTACATCCAGGCCGATATCTGGGTCAGGGCCCGTCGTTTGGCCGGCGGTACCGTCCATTTCGTCTGCGCCGACGACACCCACGGCACCCCGATCATGCTGGCTGCGGAAAAAGCCGGTCTGAGCCCCGAACAGTTCATCGCCGAAATTCAGGCCGGGCACGAAGCCGATTTTGTGGCGTTCGGCGTCGCATTCGACCACTACGATTCAACCCACTCGCCGCACAACCGGGCCTTCACCGAGCGCGTTTATGCCGCATTGCAGGCCCGCGGCAGCATCGCGGTGCGCACCATCAACCAGATGTTCGATCCGGAAAAACAGATGTTTCTGCCGGACCGCTACATCAAGGGCAGCTGCCCGAGCTGCAAAACGGCTGACCAGTACGGCGACAACTGCGAGAACTGCGGCGCGACCTACGCCCCGACCGAGCTGATCGATCCGGTCTCGGTGGTATCCGGTGCCAAACCGGTTTTGAAGGAATCCGAACACTATTTCTTCAAGCTCGGCGATTACACGCAATTCCTGAACGACTGGCTGCAGGGTGATGTCGCGCACGAAGGCATCAAAACCAAGTTACGTGAATGGCTGGACGCCGACGGCGGCCTACGTGACTGGGATATTTCGCGGGATGCGCCCTACTTCGGTTTCCCGATTCCCGGCGCACCCGGTAAGTATTTCTATGTCTGGCTGGACGCACCAATCGGTTATCTCTCTAGCTTCCAGGCGCTGTGCCAGCGCGAAGGTCTCGACTTCAACGCCTTTCTGGATGCAGCCCGCAACGCGAACAACGAAACCGAGCTGCACCACTTCCTGGGCAAGGACATTGTCAACTTCCACGGCCTGTTCTGGCCGGCGATGCTGAACGGCGCCGGTCTGCGCGCACCGACCAAATTGCACGTGAACGGCTACCTGACCGTCAACGGCGCCAAGATGTCGAAATCGCGCGGCACCTTCGTGATGGCGCGCAGCTATCTGGACGCCGGCCTTCAGCCGGAAGCCCTGCGTTACTATTTCGCCGGAAAATCCGGTTCAGGCGTGGCCGATCTCGACCTGAACCTCGATGATTTCGTGGCCAAGGTCAATGCCGACATCGTCGGCAAGTTCGTCAATATCGCCAGCCGCTGCGCCGGATTCATCAACACCCGTTTCGACGGTCTGTTGGCGGACAACCTGCCCGACGCCGCCACCTATGCGCAGTTCGAAAACGAATTCAAGGCCATCCGGCAGAGCTATATGGAAGGTGAAACCGCCCAGGCCCTGCGCCAGATCATGGCTTTGGCCGATATCGCCAACCGCTACATTGACGAACAGAAGCCGTGGGTGCTCGCCAAAGAT
>JAJTGG010000029.1 GCA_021299355.1 Lysobacteraceae bacterium | reverse complement strand
CGACTTCCATGCGGAAGTTGTCGAGCTGGTCTGCACTGATGCGCCCCTCCAGGAAGGCGCGGGCGTAGATGCCCGGCGAGGAATGCCCCTGGATGTAAAGCAGATCGCCCGGGTTATTGTCGCTCGGCGCACGCCAGAAATAATTGAATCCGACATCGTACAGCGTGGCGCTGGAAGCGAAGCTGGCGATGTGGCCGCCGAGTTCGCCGGGCTTACGGTTGGCACGCACCACCATCGCCATCGCGTTCCAGCGGATGATTGAACGGATGCGCCATTCCATGGCCAGATCGCCATCCATCGCCGGCTCGCTTTCGGCCGGAATGGTGTTGATGTACTCGGTGGTTGGATGGAACGGCAGATTGCCGCCTGCACGCCGGGTCAGTTCGACCATGCGCTCAAGCAGATGATGTGCGCGCGCGGCGCCGTCGTGATCGAGCACGGCCTTGAGCGACTCCAGCCACTCTCGGGTTTCCTTCGGATCGTGGTCGTTGTTCAGCACATCGTTCATCCAGCTCATAGCGTTTTCCAGGTTCTCGTATTTTTAAGTTCGGTCTTCGACAGGTCAGGCGCCGCGTTGTTCGCGGATCTGCGCTTCCACGGCGGCAATGGCGGTCATGTTGACCACGCGCCTGACGGTCGCGGACGGCGTCAGCACATGCACCGGTTTGGCCATGCCCATCAGGATCGGTCCGATGCCGATGCCATCGGTCATGACCCGGGTCAGGTTGTAGGCGGTGTTGGCGGCATCCATGTCCGGCATCACCAGCAGATTAGCCGCACCGATCAGGCGCGAGTCCGGGAACAGACGGTCGCGGATTTCCGGGCGCAGGGCGGCATCGACATGCATTTCGCCTTCAACTTCCAATCGCGGCGAACGCGCCAGAATGAGCTGCAGTGCTTCCCGCATTTTCTTCGCGCTGGTCGCTTCCGAAGAACCGAAGTTGGAATGGCAGACCAGTGCGACTTTCGGATTGATGCCGAACAGGCGCAGACGGAACGCCGCCTGCAACGCGGCTTCGGCGATCTGCTCGGCACTCGGACAATACTGGACATGGGTATCGGTGAAGAATAGCGGGCCTTTGTCGCTAATCACCACCGACATGGCTGAGACCGCGCTGACCGCCGGATCGACGCCGATGACATCCATGACGTGCTTGAGCTTGCCGGAATATTTGCCGACGATGCCGCACAGCATGGCATCGGCTTCGCCGCGCTTGACCATCAACGCCGCCACCACGGTACCCCGCGAACGCACGATGGCCTTGGCCGCCGGCGGGCTGACGCCCTTGCGCGCCATGATCTGCAGATAGTGCTGCCAGTAATCGTTGAAGCGCGGATCGTCATCGAGGTTGGTCAGGTCGAAATCAATGCCCTGCTTCAGGCGCAGGCCGAGCTTTTCGATACGGCGTTCGATCACTGCCGGACGGCCGATCAAGATCGGGCGGGCCAGACCGTCATCGACCACGGTCTGCACGGCGCGCAGCACTGTTTCTTCTTCGCCTTCGGCATACACCACGCGCTTGAGGTCGGCGCGCGCTCGCTCGAACATCGGTCGCATCAGCAGACCGGTGCGGTAAACGAACTGTGACAGCTGCTCGCGGTAGGCGAGGATGTCGGCAATCGGACGGGTCGCGACACCGGACAGCATCGCCGCCTGGGCAACGGCCGGCGCCAGTGAAATCAGCAGGCGCGGATCGAACGGGCGCGGAATCAGGTAGTCGGCGCCGAAGCGCGGAGTTTCGCCGCTGTAGGCTGAACCCAGATCGGAGGCTTCTTTGCGCGCCAGTTCGGCAATGGCGTACACGCAGGCACGCTTCATGTCCTCGTTGATGCAGGTCGCTCCGACATCGAGCGCACCCCGGAAAATGTACGGGAAGCACAGCGCGTTGTTGATCTGGTTCGGGTAGTCGGAACGGCCGGTGCCGATGATGGCATCCGCACGCACCGCTTTGGCCGCGTCCGGCAATATTTCCGGATACGGATTGGCCAGCGCGAAGATGATCGGGCGCACGGCCATGGTGGCGACCATTTCAGGCTTCAGAACGCCGCCGGCCGACAGTCCGAGGAAGATGTCGGAACCATCGATGATGTCAGCCAAAGTACGTTTGTCGGTTTTACGTGCATAGCGTGCCTTGTCGGCATCCAAACCTTCGCGGCCTTCGAACAGCACGCCATCGCGGTCGATGGCCAGGATGTTTTCCGGTTTCAGGCCGAGCGCGACCAGCATATCGAGGCAGGCAATACCGGCGGCACCGGCACCGCTTGTGGCCAGCTTCACGTCTTCGATGTTCTTTCCCGCCACATGCAGGGCATTGATGACCGCAGCACCGACGATGATCGCGGTACCGTGCTGGTCATCGTGAAACACCGGGATTTTCATGCGTTCACGCAGCTTGCGTTCGACCTCGAAGCATTCCGGCGCCTTGATGTCTTCCAGATTGATGCCGCCGAAAGTCGGCTCCATGCTGGCGATGATGTCGACCAGTTTGTCCGGATCGTTTTCATCGATTTCGATGTCGAATACGTCAATGCCGGCAAACTTCTGGAATAAAACGCCCTTGCCTTCCATCACCGGCTTGCCGGCCAGGGGGCCGATATTGCCCAAGCCGAGTACCGCGGTGCCGTTGGTGACCACGGCCACCAGGTTGGCGCGGGCGGTCAGCGAAGACGCCTGCCTCGGATCGGCAACGATGGCCTCGCAGGCATGCGCCACCCCTGGCGAGTAGGCCAAGGCCAGATCGCGCTGGGTCACCATCGGCTTGGTGGCGCTGACCTTGATCTTGCCGTACGGCGCCATCCGGTGGTAATCGAGTGCCGCTTGCTTGAAATCTTCTTCAGACATTTCCGCTTCCAGAATCGAGCACCGTTAGTGCTAACGCTCTATTGTACCCAATGCCGGTCGAAACCGGCTTGATCCGGCCCTAACCGCTTATTTCCGCCCGTATTTATCCTTGACGTGGCGTTTGACCCGGGCGCTCAACGCCTTGTCCGAAGCGCGACGGTCGGCCAAGGTCATGGCCGCCGCATCGCGCTCGTCCTTCAGCTTGCAATAGTGCTGGTAGCGCTCGAGGGTTAGACGGCCCTCGGCGATCGCCGCCTGCACCGCACAGCCGGGCTCGTTGCCGTGGCTGCAGTCGCTGAAGCGGCACTGGCCAGCCAAAGCGGCAAACTCGGCAAACATGCCTTCGTCGAACCGTTCATCGCCGCTGAGCTTCAGCTCACGCATGCCCGGCGTATCGATCAGACAGCCGCCCTGCGGCAAGGCGATGAGCGCCCGATGCGTCGTGGTGTGGCGGCCTTTGGCATCGGCCTCGCGCACACTGCGGGTTTTCATCTTTTCGGTTCCGAGCAAGGTGTTGGTCAGCGTCGATTTGCCGGCACCTGACGAGCCGACCAGTACCGCCGATTTGCCCGGGGATAAATACGTATGCAGAACGGCCGCTTCTTCGGGGCTTTTGGCATTGAGTGCGTGCACCGGAATGCCGCGCTCGGCCAGAGCGGCCAATTGCGAAATGTAAAACGCAGGATCACCACACTTGTCGAGCTTGGTCAGCACCAGCACCGGTTTGGCACCGGATGCGGCAATCAGCAGCAAATAACGTTCAATGCGCTTGGCGTTGAAGTCGGCATCCATGCCGCTGACCAGCAGCACATGATCGATGTTGGCGGCAATCAGCTGCTGCTGGAAATGTTCACCGGCGGCGGCGCGCTTGAGCAGGGCATGCCGCGGCAGCAGGCCGAGAATCTGCTTGCCGGTGGCATCCAGCGCGACCCAATCCCCGACCACGGCGCGCAATTCCGGATCCGTACGCGGCCGTAACCAGCCGGCCGGCGCCTGCGCGCGGAAGCTGTGCTCAGGGTGCTGGGCCAGCTCATAGCCGCTGCGGTGCTGCGCCACGACGCGCGCCAATTGCGCACCGGGCCATGGCACCAAGGCCTCGGCCATGGACTGTGCCGGTGGCCAGCCAATGGCCGTGAAATCGAAGCGGGTTTCGGTCACGCGTCCAGCGCCTTCCAGGCCACCGGCAGGGCGTCCAGCACATCGCCGGCGGTCATGCCCGGCGCCGTCAGCGCCTCGCAGGCCAATTCACCGGCCACGCCATGCAGCCACACGCCGAATCGTGCGGCTTCATAGACCGCAATCCCCTGCGCAGCTATCGCACCGATCAGCCCGGACAGCACATCCCCAGTGCCGGCGGTGGCTAGGCCGGGGCTGCCGCTGGCATTGAGGTCATGTCGCGTGCCGTCGGTGATCCGGCTGCGATATCCCTTGAGGACAAGGACGGCATGACGGGCGCGGGCAAAGGCATCCGCAGCCGCTTCGAATTCCGGGCGTCCGGCCGGCGTGCCGGCGTGCAAGCGGCGCATTTCGCCCACGTGCGGCGTCAGGATGCGCGGACCGGCCGGCAACTTCAGACGGTCTTCGGGTAGTTCGGCCAAGGCATTCAGACCATCGGCATCCAGCAGCAGGATGCGCGGGAAGTCCCGCCACAGCACCAACACCAAATCCAGCAACGCGGGCGAACGCCCCATGCCCGGGCCGCAGACCACCACATCGGCATGCTGCACCAGCGCCAACAAGGCATTGACCGCCGACGCATCGAAACTGCCGCCGGCCTCCTCGGGCAGGCCATGCACGATCAGGGCTGGGTCAAATCCGGCCACCGTGGCCGCCACTGACTGCGGCACACCCACTTCCACCAGTCCGGCACCCCCACGCAGGGCCGCCATGCCGGCCAAGGCCGGTGCACCGGCCATGGAGCGGCTACCGCCGATGACCAATACCCGGCCGAAATCGTACTTGTGGCAATCGGCCGGCCGATGCAGCAGACGCTTGGCAACAGCGAGCAGGTCGGACGGCAGGGGATGCGCGTTTTCGGTCATGCGTCTATGGTAACGGCATTCGGCACCGGTGTTCAGTCCGGGGGGATTCCCGTTATCATCGCTGGAACCCCTTGCTCCGGGATTCCTGAATGCATCACCTTCTCGCCCTCGGCGATTCCTACACCATCGGAGAGGCCGTAGCGCCCGATCAGCGCTGGGTCGAACAATGGGCCGACTTGATGCAGGCCGAAGGCCATGCCATCGCCCGTCCGGTACATGTCATCGCCCAAACCGGCTGGACCACCGACGAATTGGCTCAGGCCATCACGCTTGCCCAACCGCTTGGCGCATGGGATCTGGCGACATTGCTGATCGGTGTCAACAATCAATACCGCGGCCGCGATGTAGACGGTTTCGACAGGGAATTCAATGCCCTGCTGGATACGGCGATGGCCGCCGTGGCATACCGCCCGGAGCGTGTCCAGGTATTGTCGATTCCCGATTGGGGACAGACCCCCTTTGGCGCGGCCTGCGGACGCGATCTCATTCAGGTCAGTGCTGAAATCGATGCCTACAATCAGGCCATCACCCAGCGCTGCAGTGCGCGCAGTATCGCCCTGCTCGATGTCACTGTCCTGACCCGCCGGTTCAGCGCCGACCCGCGCATGCATGCCGAGGATGGACTGCACCCCTCGGCGGCCATGTACCGGTTATGGGCCGAGGCTTTGATTTGCACTGGAAAGTTCGGTCGATTGTAGGCGTGCGTATAAGGAGGATTCCGGCGCATGAAATTTTCCCTCCTTGTGATGGCTGCCATGTGTCTCAGCGCCCAAGCAGCGGTGGATCGGATTCATCGAAAGAACCCACAGCCATGGCCTGCGAAGCTGAGGCGGGGGTTGCGTCTAGGCAACACACATCAATCAAAGCGCAGATGCTTGACCGATTTGCCGTGACGGCGGATCAGTTTCAAGGCCTCGATGCCGATGGTGATGTGGCGCTCGACGAAGTTCTCGGTGACTTTGCGGTCCGAAGCCTCGGTTTTCACCCCTTCCGGCACCATCGGCTGGTCTGACACCAGGAGCAAAGCGCCACAGGGAATCGAATTTGCGAAACCGGCGGCGAAGATGGTCGCGGTTTCCATGTCGATCGCCATGCAGCGCAACTTACGCAGGTAGCTCTTGAATTCCTCATCGTGCTCCCAGACCCGACGATTGGTGGTGTAGACGGTCCCGGTCCAGTAGTCATGGTCCAAATCACGGATCATGGTCGAAATCACGCGTTGCATGGCAAAGGCCGGCAAGGCCGGCACTTCCGGCGGTAGATAATCATTGGAAGTGCCCTCGCCGCGGATGGCGGCGATCGGCAGGATCAGATCACCGAGCTGATTCTTCTTTTTCAGGCCGCCACATTTGCCCAGGAACAGCACGGCTTTCGGCGGCAATGCACTGAGTAGATCCATCATGGTGGCGGCATTGGCCGAACCCATGCCGAAATTGATCATGGTGATGCCGTCAAATGTGGCGCTGGGCATCGGCTTGTCACGGCCGACCACCTCGGCACCGGTGAGGCGGGCGAAGGTATCGAGATAACCGCCGAAGTTGGTCAGCAGAATGTGCCCGCCGAAGTCCTCCAGCGCCAGGCCGGTATAGCGCGGCAGCCAGTTACTGACGATTTCCTGTTTATCTTTCATGGGCTCTCCTTTGCACTATTGTGCCATGCGGCGGCTTTCCGGTAAAAATTGTTGGCAGATGGCGCCATCTGCTATACGGTATTCGTTCAACCGGAGATTCCCATGTCAAAAACCCCGCTCTGCCTGGCCATGGCATTCGCCCTGTGCGCAGCCCCTGTACAGGCCAAAAAATCGAAAGCCGCGCCTGAAGCCGCCAAGCCCGCACCCTATGCCAGCACCTACCGGCCCATCGCCTCGCCGCCCGTGTTACTTCGCAATGCCACCGTGCTGACCGGTACCGGCGAACGCCTTGATGACGCCGATGTGCTGATGCAGGATGGCAAAATCCAGGCTGTTGGCAAAAACCTGGCCGCCCCGCAGGGAGCGCTTAGCGTCGATGCCACCGGCAAATGGATCACCCCAGGCATCATCGATACGCACTCGCATCTGGGTGTTTACCCGAGCCCGGGTATCGACTCCACCGGCGATGGCAACGAAATGACCAGCCCGGTCACGGCCGAAGTCTGGGCCGAGCACTCGGTATGGCCGCAGGATGCCGGCTTCGCCAAAGCATTGGCCGGCGGCGTCACCAGCCTGCAGATCCTTCCCGGCTCCGCCAATCTGATCGGCGGCCGCAGCGTCATCCTGAAAAATGTGGCCGCCACCACCGTACAGGACATGAAATTCCCCGATGCGCCGCATGGCATCAAAATGGCCTGTGGCGAGAATCCGAAGCGGGTTTACGGCAATAAGGGTGGTCCTGCCACGCGCATGGGCAACATGGCGGGTTTCCGTGAAGCCTTCCAGAACGCCGAAGGCTACCGCCGTCAGCTCGACCGCGGCGAAACCCCTGAACCCAATCTGCGCAATGAAACCCTGGCTGGCGTCATGCGCGGCGACATCACCGTCAACATCCACTGCTACCGTGCCGATGAAATGGCGCAGATGATCGATCTTTCGAGGGAGTTCGGCTTCAAGATCGCCTCGTTCCACCATGCCGTGGAAGCGTACAAGGTGGCCGACCTGCTCGCCCGCGAAAACATCTGTGGCGCGCTCTGGGCCGATTGGTGGGGCTTCAAGCTGGAGGCCTATGACGGCATCGAGGAAAACATCGCGCTGGTCGACCGCGTACCGGGCGGCTGCGCCATCGTGCATTCAGACTCTTCAGAAGGCATCCAACGCCTGAATCAGGAGGCCGCGAAAGTCATTGCGTCATCCAAACGCGTCAATATCGACATCACACCCGAACATGCCATCCGCTGGCTGACCTCGAATGCCGCCAAGGCACTGCGGATCGATGACCGCACCGGTAGCCTTCAGGCCGGAAAAATGGCCGACGTAGTGGTCTGGAACGGCATGCCGTTCTCGACCTATGCCAAGGCTGAAAAAGTCTACATCGACGGTGCATTGCTGTATGACCGCGGCAATCGTGCCTTGCAGCCACGGGTCGATTTCATTCTCGGACAGGAGGGCCAGCCATGAGCCGCCGCATCTTATTTCTCGGCCTGATGGCCTTCGCTTTCGGCGCCCAGGCGCAGAACGTACTTATCCGCAATGCCACCGTGCACACCGCCGGTGCCCAGGGCACGCTGCAGAATGCGGATGTTTTGATACAAGGCGGCATCATCCGCACGGTCGGCCGCAATCTGGCCAATACCGGCAATGCACCGGTCGTGGACGCGGGAGGAAAACCACTGACGCCGGGACTGTTCGGCGGCATTACCGATATCGGCCTGGAAGAAATCAGCGCCGAAGACAGCACCGTTGACGCCGATCTGAATCTGAAGACCGGCGAGTCCGGACTCATTGAAACCCTGCGCCCGGAATTCGACGCGACCCGTGCCTATAATCCGCGCTCGACGCTGTTGGCGGTCGCGCGCGTGGGCGGCATGAGTTTCACCGCGCTCAACACCGGCGGCAGCCTGCTTCCCGGCCAAGGCGGTGTGATGCGCCTGGACGGCGGTTATGAACCGCTGCGCCGTACGCCCTTCATTCGCATCGGCAGCAGCCAGCTGAATGAAAGCGGATCCAGCCGCGCGGCCCAGTTCATGTTGCTGGAGCAGGCCTTTGCCGAAGCCAAGCTGCCGGTTGCCGGAGATCCGCGTCTGTTGACCGCGGCCGGACGCAATGCATTGAACGCGGCCGCACTCGGCAAACGCTTTCTGGTGACGGTGAACCGTGAAGCTGATATCCGGCAGGCTTTGAAACTATCGTCAAAAACCGGCATCCGAATCGCCATCGTCGGCGGCGCCGAAGCCTGGCGGCTCAGTGACGAACTGGCGGCGGCGAAGGTGCCGGTGTTCCTGGACGCCATGGACAATCTGCCCGGCAGCTTCGAGCAGATCGGCGCCAGCGAAGAGAATGCCGTGCGCCTGCACCGCGCCGGGGTCAGCGTCAGTTTCATCAACGGCAATGATTCCTCCCACAACGCGCGCAAAGTCCGTCAAATCGCCGGCGTGGCGGTTGCCAACGGCCTGCCGTGGGAAGCGGGCCTTGCCGGCATTACCTCGGCACCGGCAAAGGCACTCGGCGTAGACAGTAAAATCGGCAGCATCGAGGTCGGGAAAACCGCCGATCTGGTGCTGTGGACCGGCGATCCGCTGGATGTGGCTTCAACGGCATCCGTGATGTGGTTGGCCGGTAAAAATACCCCGCTGGTGTCACGTCAGACCCTGCTGCGTGACCGCTATCTGGCTCCCGAAGGCCCCCTGCCGCGCGCCTATAAACCCTAAAGGACGATTTCCATGACCATCAAACCGCTGGCGCTGCTCTGCAGCGCCGTGTTGCTTGCCCCGCTGGCCGCCGCCGATAAACCGGCCTGGGATGTTTCCGCCGACCACGGCAAAACCAAAAGCGTGCGCTTCATTACCGATGAGGGCACTTGGCTGGATCTGGATGTCAGTCCGGATGGCAAGCGCATCGCATTCTCGATGATGGGTGACATCTACCTGTTGCCGATCTCCGGCGGCACCGCCCAACGCATCAGCACCGGTCCGGCTTGGGACGTACAACCGCGGTTTTCGCCCGATGGCCGCGAAATCGCATTCACCTCCGACCGCGGTGGCGGCAACAACCTCTGGCGCATGGCCGCCGATGGCGGCAACGCCGTCGCGGTGACCAAAGAGAATTTCCGGCTGTTCAACAATCCGGTGTGGACGCCGGACGGCCAGTATCTGATCGGCCGCAAGCATTTCACCTCGGGCCGTTCGCTCGGCGCCGGCGAACTGTGGATGACGCACCGTAACGGCGGCGAAGGCCTGCAGCTGACCAAGCGCCGCAATGACCAAATGGATCTTGGCGAACCGGCAGTCAGTCCCGATGGCCGCTACGTGTATTACTCGGAAGATGTCAGCCCGGGCAGCTCCTTCGAATACAACAAGAACGTGCATGGTGTGATCTACGCCATCAAGCGGCTCGATCGTGAAACCGGCGAGACCGAAACACTGGTGAATACGCCCGGCGGCGCCATTCGGCCCCAGCCTTCGCCCGACGGAAAACGTCTGGCCTTCATCAAACGCGTGCGCGACAAAACCGTGCTGCACGTGCTCGACCTGAAATCCGGCAAAGTCACTCCGGTCTGGGACGGCCTTTCGCACGACATGCAGGAAGTCTGGGCGATTTTCGGCCCGTACGCGAATTTCAACTGGACGCCGGATTCGCAGTCGGTGGTGATCTGGGCCCAGGGCAAACTCTGGCGCGTGGACATGGCCAGTGGCAAGCCGAGTGCGATTGCATTCAACGCCGAAATTCAACAGAAACTGACCGCGCCAATCCGCTTCAGCCATACCTTGGAAGGCGACAGCTTCACGCCAAAAATGCTGCGCGATGTGGCGACCTCGCCCGATGGCAAAACCGTGGTATTCCATGCGGTCGGCCACCTCTGGAAGCGCGCGCTGCCAAGTGGCGCCATCACCCGGCTCACCGGCGAGAGCGTTGCATTCGAGTACCAGCCACATTTCAGCCGTGATGGCCGCAAGCTGCTGTACACCGCCTGGAGCGACAAAAACCAAGGCAGCATCCGTGAAATCGATCTGGCCGGCGGCGGCATCCGCACCCTGAGCGATGAGCCCGGCTTTTACTACCAGCCGAAGTGGTCGCCGGACGGCAAGTATCTGGTATTCATCAAGGATGGCGGTGGCGGCCTTACCGGCAGCCTGAACACCGGCACTCCCGGCATCTACATCACCCCGACCGCGAACTGGTCACCGCAGAAGATCGTCGACGGCGGCGAGCCGCAGTTCACCCCGGATTCGAAATCGCTGCTGTACATGAGCGGCGGTGGGCTTTCCAAAAAGGTGAACCGCATCGGCCTTCATGGCCAGGATAAACGTGAAATCCTGAGCCTGAAATACGCCGACTCGGTGCAGCTCAGCCCGGACGGCAAGCATGTCGCTTTCACCGAATTGTTCAATGCGTATGTCGCGCCGCTGCCGGCCTATGGCGGCAGCATCGAATTGAGCAAGGACACCAGCGCAGTGCCGGTCACCAAACTGACCAGCAGCGCCGGTCCCTATCTGCACTGGTCGGACGCCGATAGCGTGCATTGGATGCTGGGCAACCAGTATTTCAGCCGGGACATCAAACCCGGCGCATCGAATGCATCAATCTCGATGGCCTTCAGTGTGCCGAGCGACCGTCCTACCGAAACCGTAGCCTTCACCGGCGCCCGCATCATCACCATGAAGAATGCCGAACGCCAGCAGGAGATCATCGAGAACGGTACCGTACTGGTGCAGGGCGACAAAATCACCGCGGTCGGCGCGAGTGTTGCGGTGCCTGCCGGTGCGCGCATCATCGACGCCCGCGGCAAGACCATCTTCCCCGGCCTCGTGGATGCGCACGCGCATGCCGCGCATTTCGGCGGCGGCGTGGTGCCGCAGCAGAACTGGGCCTACTACGCCAATCTTGCGTTCGGCATCACCACCATGCATGATCCGTCGGCAACTTCGGAAATGGTTTTCTCGCAGGCCGAACTGCAGAAAGCCGGTACACTGGTCGGTCCGCGCGTGATGTCGACCGGCACCATCCTGTACGGCGCCGACGGCGATTTCAAAGCCGTCATCAACTCCCTCGAAGATGCCCGCAACACCATCGCGCGTATGAAGGCGGTCGGGGCATTCAGCGTGAAGAGCTACAACCAGCCGCGTCGCGATCAACGCCAGCAGATAAACCAGGCCGCGCGTGAACAGGGTGTTCTGGTGGTCGAAGAAGGAGGCTCCACCTTCAACCACAATATGACCATGATCCTCGACGGTGTCACCGGCATCGAACATAACATTCCGGTCGCACCGCTGTACAAGGACGTGGTCGAGACCTGGAAGGCCACCGATGTCCGCAATACGCCGACCCTAGTGGTCAACTACGGCGGGCTGAATGCCGAGTACTGGTGGTACGACAAGATGAACATCTGGGAAAACCAGCGCTTCCTGAATTTCTACCCGCGCGAGGCTCTGGATGCCCGCTCCATCCGCCGGGAAACCGCGCCGGACTGGGACTACTACCACATCAAGGTGGCCCAGCAGGCCAAACGTCTGCGCGATGCCGGCATTCGCATCCAGATCGGCGGCCATGGCCAAATGCAGGGATTGTCGCCGAACTGGGAAATCTGGTCCTTGGTACAGGGCGGCTTCTCACCCTGGGAAGCCCTGCGTGCCGCCACCATCGATGGTGCCGATTATCTGGGCTTCAGTGCCGAAATCGGCTCACTGGAAGCCGGCAAGCGCGCGGATCTGGTCATCACCAACAGCAACCCGCTGGACAAGATCGAGAACACCATCGATACCGCTTACGTGATGGTCAACGGCCGTCTGTTCGATGCCGCCACCATGGCCGAAATCGGTGGCAAGCAGCGCCCGGCACCGGAATTCTATTTCAATCGCCAGCAGACCGGCCTGAGCGTTGGTCAGGAATACGGGCCGACCATGGAAGCCCAGAGCGATTGATGCCCTGCGCTTTGCTACACTGGAAGGCGCCGGCAACGGCGCTTTCTTTTTCCGGGAGTCCGCCATGAAGTTCTACATCACCCTGCCCGACCCGGAAAGCGCACGCGGCGGCAATCCCGCGCTCAGCTTCACCGCAAAAGGTCTCGAAGGATTCGTAGAACAGCTACAGCACGCCATTGCCGACCGCCGCTACATCGAGAACTGGCTGGCCGACATGGATGAAGATGAGGCTGACCGGGTCGATCCCGTACTGTTGACCATCGATGCCAAAGCGAAAGTATCCGGGAAACTGCACGGACTCGGCTTCATGCTGGTCGCCGATACCATACTCAACGGCACCGCATTCAAGCACCGCATGCGGCTTCTGGCCGGCAGTCACTGGCAGCTGGTCGACGTCAAGTAAACCGATGTCGGTCACCGAAACGCCGGAATCCATCATTGCCCGAACCCGGCAGTGGATTGAAACCGTGGTGGTCGGCATGAATTTCTGCCCGTTCGCCAAGCGCGAGATGCGGCACAATACGGTACGCTTCATCGTCAGTTCGGACCTGGACATTGAATCCGTACTCTTGCAGCTGATTGACGAATGTACGCATCTGGATGTCGATGACGGCACGCAAACCACGCTGCTGATTCTGCCGGAAGGCTTCGCCGACTTTGACGACTATCTCGATCTTGCCGGTTTGGCTGAAGATCTGCTGGCCGATCGCGGTTATGAAGGCGTGTATCAGGTCGCCAGCTTCCACCCGGATTACCGCTTTGCCGACGCCGACGCCGATGACCCGGCCAACTATACCAATCGAAGTCCCTATCCGATGCTGCACCTGCTTCGGGAAGATGAACTGGAAGCCGCCATCGCCAGTTATCCCGATCCCGATGCGATCCCTGAAAACAACATCACCAAGGCCCGTGCGCTCGGTTCGGATTACTGGCTTAAACTGATGGCTGGACTGCACTCCACGGATTTACCGTCCCGCTGAGCCCAACACTTACTGCCGGAACACCTGTATGAAAAAAACTGCCGCCCTGCTGTTGACTCTCGCCCTGCCGGCCCAGGCCGCGCTCCCACCGCAATACCAGAATCGGAGAGATCTGGATGTGATGCTGGCCTTCATCCAATAGCATCCGCGCGTCGAAGCAGGCCTGAACAGCATTGATTTCGATGCCTACATCGTACGTTACGAGCGTGAATGCATCGCGACTTTCGAACGCGACGTGCAGCCCAAACCTCTGGGATGGGTCGGACCGCTCGACCCAATTGTTTTCAAAAGCAGCAACTGCGATTTGGATTACCGTCCTCAGGCGTTGCCCGCTGTCGGCACAGTGCTTATGATGGTCGGACGGCTTTTTCGTCCGTAGCCGAGGCACCAGCGGTTTTTCCGTCACTTTTCCAGGAGTTCGCTTTGAGTCCGATCAGTCCCGCAAGCGCCCGCGCCGATATCCTGCTCCGGAAGTTATCGGAATTCATGCAGGAACATGTTTATCCGGCGGAAGCCGAGGTCGCCGCATGGCACAACGATCCGCAAACCCGCTGGCTCCCCTGCCCCCGGATAGAAGCCCTGAAAGCCCAGGCCCGTGATGCCGGCCTGTGGAATCTGTTCCTGCCCGATGCCGAACACGGCGCCGGCCTGAGCAACCGGGACTATGCGCCGATGGCCGAACAGATGGGACGCGTACTGTGGGCATCGGAGGTGTTCAACTGCAACGCGCCGGACACCGGTAATATGGAAGTGCTGGCGCACTTCGGCAATGCCGATCAAAAAACCAAATGGCTGGCACCGCTGCTGCGTGGCGAAATCCGCTCCGCGTTTGCCATGACCGAACCGGAGGTGGCCTCTTCCGATGCCACCAATATCGCATTGGGCATCCGTGCCGACGGAAACGACTATGTCCTGAACGGACGCAAATGGTGGATCACCGGCGCAGGCGATCCGCGCTGTGCCATCCTGATCGTGATGGGCGTGACCAATCCGGATGGCGATAAACATGCACGGCACTCGATGGTATTGGTGCCTATGAACACACCGGGGGTTCGCATTGTGCGTGCGCTGGAAGCGTTCGGCTTTGATGACGCGCCCAGCGGACACATGGAACTCGTTTTCGAGAATGTCCGTGTCCCGAAATCGAATCTCATCGGTGCCGAAGGCAGCGGCTTCGCCCTGGCGCAGGCGCGGCTCGGACCGGGCCGCATCCATCACTGCATGCGTCTGATCGGTCTGGCGCAACGCGCGCAGGAACTGATGATTGAGCGCGCGAAGTCGCGTATCGCCTTCGGCAAGCCGCTCGGTGCGCTGGGCATGGCGCAGGAAATGATCGCCCTGTCCCACTGTGAAATCGCGCAGGCGCGGCTGCTCACGCTCAATGCCGCCGCCATGCTCGACGCCGGCGGCAACAAGGCCGCCAAAAACGAAATCGGGATGATCAAAATCGTTGCGCCACGCATGGCGCTGCTGGTCATCGACCGCGCCATCCAGCTGTTCGGTGCCGAAGGTCTGCAGCATCCGTTCCTGCCGCATGCCTGGGCCGGCGCGCGGTGTCTGCGTTTGGTCGATGGTCCGGACGAAGTACACATCACCTCCCTGGCGCGTGGGCTGCTGAAGTAATTCGATGGGCGACTCCCGCGTTTCTCTGCAACTCCCGGATGCGGCACTGGCCGAATACCTGGAATCCCGCATTTCCGGTTTCCGGGGTCCGCTGCAGTCGACCAAGTTCAATGGCGGCCAGAGCAACCCCACCTATCTGCTGGAAGCCGCCAGCGGGCGCTATGTGCTTCGGCGCAAACCGCCGGGAACGCTGCTCGGTTCGGCGCATGCGGTGGACCGGGAGTTCCGTGTTCTCGACGCGCTTTACGGCTCCGGCGTCGCGGTCGCGCAACCCCTGCACCTGTGCACCGATGACACGGTCATCGGCTCGATGTTCTATGTCATGTCCTACATCGACGGTCGGGTGTTCTGGGATCCGTCCCTGCCGGAACTGCGGCCGGAACAGCGCACCGCACTTTACGAGGTTCTGTTGCGGACGCTAGCGGCCATCCACGCCGTGGATGTCGGTAAAGCCGGTCTGGCTGATTACGGCAAACCGGGCAATTATTTCGCACGGCAGCTGGACCGCTGGAGCCGGCAATACCGCGATTCGGAAACCCAGGCCATACCGGCCATGGAAGCGCTGATTACGCAGCTCCCCCCGCGCTGTCCGGATGACGATGGCAGCATTGCCCTGGTGCACGGGGATTTCCGCATCGACAATCTCATGTTCACGCCGGACGGCAGCCTGGTGCTGGCCGTGGTCGACTGGGAGCTGTCCACGCTCGGCCACCCGCTCGCCGATCTGGGTTATCTGTGCATGGCGCTGCGTCTGCCGCGCAATCCGGCCCTGCCGGGTCTGGCCGGCATGGACCGCGAAGCACTCGGCATTCCCGACGAGCCGGCGCTGCTGGTCCGTTATGCCGAGTTGACCGGGCGCAGCATTCCCGCCGACTGGCCGTTCGTTCTGGCCTTCAGCTTCTTCCGCCTGGCCGCCATCGCCCAAGGCGTGGCCAGACGCGCACAGCAGGGCAATGCCTCCAGCGAACAGGCCCAGCAAGCCGGTCGTATGGTGCAGATGCTTGCGGAGATGGGCTTGCGGGAACTGCAGAAATAACTCGGTCATTCACCAAGGACATCGATTTCATGAAGACGCAGCCATTATCGAATTTACGCTTCATGTTGCCCATGTTTCGGATGCTGGCTTTTGCCGCGATTGCCGTTTCCTGTTCGGTTTCCGCCGCAGGCGAAAACGGTTTTGTTTCGGAATCCCCGTTACGGCGCGTGGAGTACTGGCAGCTGCGCTCGGAAACCATCAATGCCGAACTGGAAAACCGTGCCGCCTTGCCGGCGGTGAAACTGGTCTTTCTCGGCGACTCCATCACAGATTTCTGGCAACTCGGCGAGAACCCTTGGGTGCGCGGGCAGAAGTTCGGCATAGACAGCTGGAAGCCGGCCTTCGTTGAAGGACTTCCGGAAAACCGGGCCCTGAACATGGGCATTTCCGGTGACCGAACCGAACATGTGCTTTACCGCATCCAGCCAAAGACTGCAGGCGGCCTGGGTCAACTGGATGCGCCGGAACTGGATCCGGAGTTCATCGTGCTGATGATTGGCATCAACAATACCTGGGCACAGGAAGATCCGGTGGTCGAGAGCGTTTTCGCAGGGATTGTGTCGGTCCTGGATGCCGTGCATGTCCGAAAACCGAAGGCGCGCATCATCCTGCAGTCGCTACTGCCGACCAACGACGAAGTGCGCAACCGCGATGTGGTGGTTCCGGTCAACGCACGAATAAAGGACTTGGCTGCACGTCAGCCGCATGCCGCGTATACCGTGTTCCTTGATCTGTATCCGCTATTCACGGATTCGACCGGCAAGCAGAAGACGGCATTTTTCGTCACCGATGGCGTACACCCAAATGACGCCGGATACAGAGCATGGAGCGCGACATTGCTCCCCTTCCTGCGCTCTGAGCGGAACCCCTAGCCCGGCAACTTGACGGATGCACGACAGGCCGCTGTAATGGCGTAAACCTGAGTACGGAGTCCGCCATGTCCGCACGTCCGAAGTGGTATCTGCCCGTTTCAATCCTCGCCCTGCTCTGGAACCTGATGGGCTGTGCCGCCTATCTCAGCGACGTCATGCTGAGCACGGAAGATATCGCCGCCATGGATGCGACGCAGCAAGCGCTCTACAACAGTCGTCCGGCTTGGGCGGTGGCGGCTACGGCCGTTGCGGTCTGGGGCGGCGCAGCCGGCTGCATCGGCCTGATTCTGCGCAAGCGCTGGTCAGCACGGCTGCTCGAAATATCACTAGCCGGCGTGATCGTGCAGGACATCGGCCTGTTCAT
>JAJTGG010000068.1 GCA_021299355.1 Lysobacteraceae bacterium | reverse complement strand
GGTGAACTGCTTCAGGATTTCATCGTTACGGGCGGTAGTTTTTGCACTTTTCGCGGCAGCGGAACGGGAGGCAGCCATGGCTTAGTCCTTGCTCACTCGGTTGATTTCGGCCAGACTTGTGAGTCCGGCCTTGGCTTTAATGAGGGCGGAGCGGCGCAGATCGCGCACACCGGATTCCTGCGCGGCCCGTGCGATTTCAAGCGCATTGCCGCCGGCGAGGATGATTTCCTGGATTTTTTCGGTCATCGGCATAACCTGGTAGATGCCGGTCCGTCCTTTGTAGCCTTCGGTGCATTCATCGCAGCCGACCGGTTCGAACAGGGTGATGCCTTCGTCGATTTCTTCCTGCGTGAAACCTTCTTTGAGCAGGGCCGCGGGCGGCAATGGCGTTTTCATCGGGCGCTTGCAATTATGCAGACGCCGGGCCAGACGCTGGGCGATAACCAGGGTAATCGAGGAGGTAATGTTATAGGGTGCGATGCCCATATTCATCAGGCGGGTGATGGTCTGCGGGGCGTCATTGGTGTGCAGGGTCGACAGCACCAGGTGGCCGGTCTGTGCCGCTTTGATGGCGATTTCAGCGGTTTCCAGGTCGCGGATTTCGCCGACCATGATGATATTCGGATCCTGACGCAGGAAGGAGCGCAGGGCGGCCGCGAAGGTCATGCCTTTTTTATTGCTGACCTGCACCTGGTTGATGCCGGGAACGCGGATTTCGACCGGGTCTTCCGCGGTGGAGATATTGACCTCGGGGGTGTTCAGGATGTTCAGGCCGGTATACAGCGACACCGTCTTACCCGAACCGGTCGGGCCGGTGACCAGAATCATGCCGTAGGGTTTGGCCAGGGCCTCCAGATAGGTCTGCATCTGGTCGGGCTCATAGCCGAGCTTTTCGATGCCGAGCTTGGCGGCGGAGTTGTCGAGCAGACGCAGTACGATTTTCTCGCCGAACAGGGTCGGCAGGGTACTGACGCGGAAGTCCATCTGTTTGGTTTTGGACAGATTGAGTTTGATCCGGCCGTCCTGCGGCACCCGTCGTTCGGCGATGTCGAGCGCCGCCATCACTTTCAGGCGAGCAGCAATGCGTGGATGCAGCCCGATGGGGGCCTTGGCCACGACGCGCAGGATGCCGTCGGTACGGAAGCGGACCCGGGACTCGGTTTCATAGGGCTCGAAGTGGATGTCGGATGCGCCGCGGCGGATGGCGTCGGTCAGCTGTTTATTGACGAATTTGACCACCGGGGTGTCATCGGCCTTGTTGTCGGCTTTGTCATCACCGAAATATTCATCACCGCCGATGGACTCGAGATTGACCAGCTCGTCATCGCCGCTGTCATCGAGAGTGTTGGCCGGGTTGTTGTAGGCCAGTTCGAGTGCTTTACGCAGGGCGTCTTCGGCGACCACCACCGGCTCGATGATGGAGTTACTGGCGAATTTCGCCGCATCCAAGGCGTCGCTATTGGTCGGGTCGGCAATGGCCATGAACAGCTTGCCGCCGCGCCGTTGCAGGGGCAGCATCTGTTGTTTGTTGGCAAGCTCTTCGGGAATCAGGGAGGCCAGCGATTGATTCAGGTCCATCGCCGAAAGATCGAACAGGGGCAGGCCGAACTCCAGCGAAAACGCGGTGGCCAGTTGGACGCTGTTGACCAGATTCTTTTCGACTAGATATTTTTGGATCGGGCGCTTGGTTTTGGCGGCTTCGGCTTGCGCCGCCCGGGCATCGGCTTCGCTCAGGGCGCCATCCTGCACCAGGCGCCGGGTGATTCCGGTAATTCCCACCAAATTGACCGCTGCTGCATTCATATTCAGATCTGATTATTATGGTTCTCTACCCGAAGCTTACCGCAAAAATCCCTTTGGCAAAAGCGATAAGGCTTCGCTGTTGGTCGGGTCGCTGGTGGCCACGAACAGCTTGCCGCCACTGCGACGCAATGGCAGCACCAGTTCTTTAGTGGCCAGCTCCTCGGTAATCAGTTTGGCGGCGCTTTGATTCAGGTCCAGGGAAGACAAGTCGAAAACCGGAAGACCGAACTCCAGGCCGAATGCCGTAGCTAGCTGCAGCCCGTTGACCAGCTTTTTGTCGGCCAGGTATTTCTGGATGGATTTCTTGTCCTTTCCAGCTTCGGTCAAGGCATGGCGCGCATCGGCCTCGGACAAAGCGCCGTCCTGTACCAAGCGCCGCGCGATGCCGGTGATGCCAACTAAATTTGCCGCCTGTGCATTCATAGTTATGCTGTGTTCCGGTTCCCCACCTGAAGCTTACCGCAAAAAACGGCTTGGCAAAAGGCATTTCCTGCCGATTTTGACGAAAACCGTGCCAGTATGAATAAAGTTGGTCACTCTAATTGCAGTCAAAATCAAGGTTTGCTATGCACGTCACAATTATGCTGCCCGCCAAGAACGAAGGTGCCGAGCTCCGGCGGTTAATGCAGAGCATGCAACTTTGACCCTTAGTCGATTGCAAATACTCTAGAAGTTTTTAGCAGGTAAGGCATCATCCACTTTTGGGATTAGCAATATTTGTGGTTTAACGGTAGTTGGCCGGAAGGTGTATGGCTGTTAAGGAGCAGCGGGGCGACAGTTAGCCGGACGGTATTTAGGCGCTAAGGTGCCACCTGTGCAGGTCCATGTGACATCATTATTTGCTTGTAGCTGGGGCGTCATTATAATGGTTCCGTTACCGGCAAGTGCTGTTGTAGTAATTGTTACTACACCATTGAGCCCAACGTTGATGCTTGCGACATTGTCAGTTGCGGTTGCGGTGCTGTAACCTGCTTCTGCGTTATTGTCTGGAAGTACACCACTCGATATACCGGATTCCGATACAGCTAACTTGGCAACGGCCGCCATGGTAATGCCCTCAGCGACCCTTGCGCGAATTGTATAATCTTGGTATGCAGGAATAGCGATTGCCATCAATATGCCGAGAATTGCTATAACTATCATCAATTCAATTAAAGTGAAGCCTTTTTGTATGGATTTCATGAAATTTTCCTATAGAAAAATATTAACTTACACGATGAGTTAGGGCGGTTGAAGATAGCAATGCATTGTTAAGTGATAGGTTAAAGATGCGTCATTTCACAAGTGTGTGCAAGCTTTTTTATTTTTAAACTATTCCACAGAAATACTATATTTATTAATCACATAAAAGATCAAAAAAATTGACAATTTGTGACTATAAGTGACGTGCAGCGTCAGATTATTCCAAGCGCAGTATATTTTTTGTTCGGTGCTATGCCAAAAAAATACCCTGCTTGCGCAGGGTATTTTTATAAACTGAGGCTCATTAAGCGCGGCAATTAACCGGGCGGTATTTAGCTGTTAAGGAGTACGACAGTTAGCCGGACGGTATTTAGGCGCTAAAGTACCGCCTGTGCAGGTCCATGTCACATCGCCATTTGCAGTTAAGGTCGGGGCAAGAATTATTGTGCCATTACCAGCTGCTGCTGTGTATGTAATTGTGATTTGGCCATTTGCGTCTGCAATTGCGATGCTAGTTACATAGGCCGTAGCGGCAGGCGACGTATAACCTGTGGCAGCTTGAGTTGCTGGCAATGCATTATTGGTAATCGTTGTTTCAGAAACAGCCAGCTTGGCTGCTGCGGCCAAATTCAAACCCTCAGTAACTTTGGCACGAACGGTATAGTCTTGGTAAGCAGGAATGGCGATGGCCATCAGGATGCCGAGGATCGCGATGACGATCATCAATTCGATTAAGGTGAAGCCTTTTTGTATCGATTTCATGGAAATCTCCCTGAGAAAAATATTTTAGGTTGTCTGCACTGCGGCAGCGTTGAAATGCAACCGCCGTGAAGTGCATTATTAAAGATGCACGAAAATCAGGTCAGGTGCAAGCATTTTCTGATCTGTGGCCTGGGTCACAGAAAAAATAGGGAAAATAACAACTTAAATGGTAAAAATGCATCGATTTTCGGCAGTATGTGACGCTCAGCGTCACATTATTCCATACCCAGTTTGTCCATCTTGTAGCGCAGTGCGCGGAATGTGATGCCCAATTGCGCAGCCGCTTTGGTCTTGTTGTAGCGGCAGGATTCGAGCGCATGCCGGATCTGTTCACGCTCCAGCCGTGCCAGGGCTTCGGGCAAGGGCTGACTGTGTTCATCGGCTTCCGCGCTGTTTCCGATAGCGGATTTGCCGTTATCCGCGCCCAGCAACAGACCGCGTTGCACGATCTGGCGCATCTCGCCGAGGTCGACCGGCTTGCTGACGAAATCATAAGCGCCGGCTTTCAGGGCATTGACCGCGGATTGCACATCACCGTAGGCAGTGATCATGGCAATCGGCATGTTGGCGTAATGTTCGCTGACATAGGAGATCAGATCGATGCCACTGCCATCGCCCAGACGCATATCGGTCAGGCAAATATCGAAGCGATTTTCACCCAGTAGTAGTTTGGCCTGCTGGATGCTTTCGGCG
>JAJTGG010000028.1 GCA_021299355.1 Lysobacteraceae bacterium | reverse complement strand
GCTTTAGGCATCCGCGCGCGAACGCTCGATTTTCACGCCGACGGCCTTGGCGCCACGCACCGCGCCGATTTTGCTCAGCTTGAGCGAGACGTATGCGACACCGAACTCTTGGAGGATGATGGTGCAGCAGCGCTCGGCCAGGGTTTCCACCAGACCGAAACTGGATTCCGAAACGAACTGGATCAGACGCTTGCTGACCGCTTTGTAATCGAGGGTGTCTTCAATGGCATCGCTGGCTGCCGGGATGCGGTTGTCGAAGGCCATCTCAATGTCGAGCACAACCGGTTGTTTGATGGTGCGCTCCCAATCGTAGATGCCGATGACGCATTCGATTTCTAGGGCTTCGATGAAGACTTTATCCATAGCTGTAGTTTATCCGAGAGCAGGTGAAAGCGGCGGCAAGCCGGCCAGCTCCCAGCGCGGCTTGCAGGCCACCACCGGCGGCTCGCTCTGTCCGGCCTGCAGACGCAGGCAGCCGGCAAAAGCAATCATGGCACCGTTATCGGTACAGAGGGCCGGTGACGGGAAGAACGCTTTTGCGCCGTGACGCCCGGTGCGTTCCTGCAGCTGCGCACGCAGGTAGCGGTTGGCACCGACACCGCCGGCCACCACAAGACGCGTGCAGCCGGTGCGCTCAAGGGCGCGCTCGCACTTGATGGCCAAGGTATCGACCACGGCTTGTTCAAAGGCCAGAGCAATATCAGCCATATCCAGTTCGGTTTGGGCGCTGGCCTGCCAGGCCAGCAGCACCTGGGTTTTCAGGCCTGAAAAGCTGAAATCCAGATCCGGGCGCTTCACCATCGGGCGCGAGAACCGGAACACCCCATTACGGCCCCGCAAGGCCGCCGCGGCCAATTGCGGACCGCCCGGATACGGCAAGCCCATCAATTTGGCCGTTTTATCAAAAGCTTCGCCGGCGGCATCGTCCAGCGTCTCGCCCAGCAGCTGATAGTCGCCCAAGGCTTTCACCCACATCAGCTGGGTGTGCCCACCGGACACCAGAAGGGCCACGAACGGCGGCTCGGGCGGATTGGCTTCCATCAGCGGGGCCAGCAGGTGGCCTTCCATATGGTGCACGGCAATGGCCGGAACCCCCAAGGCCCAGGCCAGGGCCCGGCCGGTAGCCGCGCCCACCATCAAGGCCCCGATCAATCCGGGCCCGGCGGTGTAGGCCACCCCGTCCAGATCGGCCGGATTCAAGCCCGATTCAGCCAAAGTCTGCCGGATCAGCGGCAGCAGCTTGCGGACATGGTCACGGCTGGCCAGCTCCGGCACCACCCCGCCATAGGCCGCATGCAGGTCGATCTGGCTGTACAGGACCTGCGCCAGAAGCCCGCGTTCGCTGTCATACAGCGCCACGCCGGTCTCGTCACAGCTCGATTCGATGCCCAATACCCGCATGCTTTATCCTGAATGGCCCGCCCGGCGGGTTGCCAAAAAGCGGCAATCCTTGTATGATAACCGGCTCTCTGGCAGGAAAACACGTCCGCCGGGAAATCCCTTTTTGGAGTTACCATGCCTTCTGTAAAAGTCCGCGAAAACGAACCCTTTGAATTTGCCTTGCGCCGTTTCAAGCGCACCTGCGAAAAAGCCGGTGTCTTGGCCGATACCCGCAAGAAAGAGTTCTACGAGAAGCCGACGCAGGAACGCAAGCGCAAAGCCGCCGCCGCCGTGAAGCGCCAGGCCCGCCGCAGCTCGCGCGACATCACCAAGCGCCAGCGCCTGTATTGATCTTCCGCTGAGCCGCCCGGCTCGCGCCCCAAAGCCGGTTACGCCAAGCGTATCCGGCTTTTTGTGTTTATACCGCCCACCGATTACGGAGCACGCCATGACCCTGAAAGCCCAACTGACCGAAGACATGAAAACCGCGATGAAGGCCGGCGAAAAAGACCGCCTCGGCGTCATCCGTCTGATCAACGCCGCCATCAAGCAGAAGGAAGTCGATGAGCGCATCGAAATGACCGACGAGCTGGTTCTGGCCGTGCTGGAAAAAATGCTGAAACAGCGCAAGGATTCCATCAGCCAATACGAAGCTGCCGGCCGCACCGATCTGGCCGATATCGAGAAGTTCGAATCCGGTATCATCCAGGCTTATCTGCCGCAGCCGCTGAGCCAGGCCGAAGTCGAGGCGCTGGTGGCCAAGGCCATCGCCGACACCGGTGCCGAAGGCCCGCAGGCCATGGGCAAGGTCATCGCCGCGCTGAAACCGCAGCTGGCCGGCCGCGCCGACATGGGTGCGGTGTCCGGCATGGTCAAGGCCGCACTGTCGAAATAATGCGCCCGGCACCCGGCGAATGATGGCATCCTAATCTGATGGCGAAGCTCCCGGAATCCTTCATCGACAATCTGCTGTCGCGCATCGATCTGGTCGAAATCATCGGCACGCATGTGGCGTTGAAGAAACAGGGCAAGGATTACTCGGCGCGCTGCCCGTTCCACGATGAGCGTTCGCCCTCATTCACGGTCTCGCCGAGCAAACAGTTCTATTACTGCTTCGGCTGCGGCGCCAAGGGCACCGCCATCAGCTTCCTGATGAACTACGACCGGCTGACCTTCATGGATGCGGTCGAGGATCTGGCCAAGCGTGCCGGTATCGAAATTCCGAAAGACGCGCGGTCGGCCGACACCGACGGCAGCCGCGACATGTATGCCGCCCTGGAAGCCAGCAGCCAGTATTTCCAGAAGCAGTTGGCGGCCTCGGACAAAGCCAAAACCTATCTCGAGCGCCGCGGCGTGGATGCCAAGAGCATCGCCGCCTTCGGTATCGGCTATGCGCCCGAAGGCTTCAACGGTCTGATGGATGCCCTTGGCAGCGATGAACGCCGGCGCGGTCTGCTGGAAAAAACCGGCATGCTGTCGAAATCCGACAACGGTCGCCTATACGACAAATTCCGCGCCCGCATCATGTTCCCGATCGCCGATCGGCGTGGACGGGTCATCGCCTTCGGTGGCCGCGTGCTGGAAAAGGACGACGGCCCTAAATACCTGAACTCGCCGGAAACCCCTATGTTCCACAAGGGCCGCGAGCTTTACGGCCTCTGGCAGGTGAAGCAGGCGCACAACAAAATCCTGCGGCTGATCGTCGTCGAAGGCTATATGGATGTGGTCAGCCTGTTCCAGCACGGCATCACACAGGCCGTAGCCACGCTCGGTACCGCCACCACACCCGACCATGCCGAACTGCTGTTCCGCAACAGCGCCGATGTGGTCTTCTGCTTCGACGGCGACAAAGCCGGCCGCGCCGCGGCCTGGAAGGCGGTGGAATCGATCTTGCCGCGCATGCGTGATGGACGCCAGGCCTTCTTCCTGTTCCTGCCGGAAGGTGAGGATCCGGACACCATCGTCAAAACCGAAGGTGCCGATGGCTTCGAACAGCGCATCAATGGTGCGATGACCTTATCGGATTATTTTTTCGAAGAGCTCGGCAAGGATATCCGTCTGAACACGCTGGAAGGTAAAGCGCGTCTGGCCGAGAAAGTCAAACCGTACCTGCAGAAAATCCCAGATGGTGCCTTCCGCGATCTGATGACCGATCGTCTGGTATCACTGACCGGTGTGACCGGCGCAGCACCGACGGAAGCGCCCAAGTCCTCTGCATCCGGCGGGATTTCCCCCAAACGCAGTCTGGTTCGGGCAGTCATTACCCTTCTCCTCCAGCAACCCGCTCTGGGCCGTGAAGTCGAGCCGCCGTTTGCCTTCGCCGATCTGGACCTACCCGGAATCGGCCTGATGGTGGCCTTGCTGGAAACCCTCCATATCCGACCCGATATCAGCACGGCACTGCTGCTGGAAGCCTTCGAACAGCACGCCGACTATCCCGCCCTGCAGAAACTGGCACTGGCCGACATGCCGGGCGATGAGGCGATTTGGCGCCAGGAATTCCGGGATGCCTTGGCGCAATTGAACCGGCAGGCCCGCCAGCAGCGTCTGGCTACTCTGCGACAACTAATGGCGCAGAGCGGTTTGAGCCTGCAGGAAACCGAAGAATTGCGGGATTTGTTGAAGCCGAATTGACGGTCTTTGCGGTATGCTTGGGCTTCCGAACCGCTCAGGAACCGATATGCGTAACACTCTGCTTGCCCTGACCCTGCTGGCTGCGGCGCTGCCCGCGATTGCCGTTGAACGCGTCGATATCGGCAACCGTATCAGCGAGAACCTACCGGAAATTCCGGCCGAATTGATCGACAGCCTGAATCAATACCAGAACACGCGCGGCGCCGGTTTCGCCGGCTGGACCACTGGCGGCTGCCTGCTGATCAGCACCCGCTTTGCCGAAACCGCACAGGTGCATCGGGTCTGCCAGCCGATGGGCATGCGCGAGCAACTGACCTTCTACAAGGAACCGGTGGCCGGTATCACTGCCTCGCCGGCCAAAGCCCGGCGCCAGGGTTTCGTGTTCGCCAAGGACAAAGGTGGCGATGAATTCAGCCAGCTGTACTGGTTCGACTACGCAACACGCACCAGCACTTTATTGACCGATGGCAAGCGTAGCCAGAACGGAGGCACGGTATTGAGTGATGACGGCAACGTAATGGCTTTCACCAGCACCGCGCGCAACGGCACGGACCGAGACGTCTGGCTGCGCGATACCCGAACCGGGGCTTCACGGCCATTGCTGACCACAGGCGGAAGCTGGAGTGCATTCGATCTGTCACCGGATGGCAAATCCCTACTGGTCGCCGAATACCGCTCGATCAACGACTCCCGGCCCGGCGAAGTCGACATCGCTACCGGTAAGCTGACCCTGTTTCCGGTTGACGGCGGCACAGCGGCGTTCGGTGGCTTCGAATACGCACGCAACGGCAAGGGCGTGTATTACGTGTCGGATGAAAATACGGAGTTCAGGCATCTGCGCCATCACGACCCGCTCAGCGGAAAAACCACTGTCATCAGCAAACATATCCCCTGGGATGTGGAAAGCTTCAGCCAGAGCGCCGATGGCAGCCGGATTGCCTTTGTCAGCAATGAAGACGGCATCTCGGTACTGCATGTGCTGGATACTGCCGATTACCGTGAAATCAAGCTGCCGGCGCTGCCGATCGGCGTGGTCGGAGGCATGGAATTCTCCCCGGATGGCGGCAGGCTGGCGCTCAGCATCAACACCGCCACCTCGCCGACCGATGTGTATGTGGTCGATATCGCCGGCAACCAGATGACCCGCTGGACGCAGAGCGAAGTCGGCGGCCTCGACACCTCAAAATTCGTAACCCCGACACTGGTGCGCTTCAAGAGCTTCGACGGCCGCAGCATCCCGGCCTTCTATTACCGTCCGGCAGGACTCAAGCCCGGCGAGAAAGTGCCGGTGCTGATCAATATCCACGGCGGACCGGAGGCCCAGGCCCTACCGACATTCAGCCCGACCATCCAGTACCAGCTGCGCGAACTGAAAGTTGCGGTACTGGTACCCAACGTGCGCGGCTCAAGCGGCTACGGCAAAACCTACCTGCAGCTCGATAATGGCTTCAAGCGCAAGGATTCGGTAAAAGACATCGGTGCCCTGCTCGACTGGATTGCCAAGCAACCCGGCCTGGATAAGGACCGTGTCGGCGTAGTCGGTGGCAGTTACGGCGGCTACATGGTGCTGGCCAGCATGGTCGATTACGACAAACGCATCCGCGCCGGCATCGATATCGTCGGCATCTCGCACTTCAGCACGTTCCTGAAGAACACCGAGAGTTACCGACGCGATCTGCGCCGTGCCGAGTATGGCGACGAACGCGAACCAGCGATGAATGCCTTCCATGAAAAAATCGCACCGCTGAACAACGCCAAGGCGATTACCAAACCGCTGTTCGTAGCACAGGGCTTCAACGACCCGCGGGTACCCTACACCGAGGCCGAACAGATGGTGAAAGCGGTCCGCGGCAACGGCGGGGATGTCTGGTTCCTGATGTTCAAGGATGAAGGCCACGGCTTCCGCAAGAAACCCAACAGCGATTATTACGGCGCGGCCGAAATGATGTTCTGGAAGAAATATCTGCTGGAAAAATGATCGGACATGAAAAACCCCGCGCAAGCGGGGTTTTTTACGCCACCGAGAACGTCGGCGGCATAATCCAATGATCGATCAGCAGGAAGGCGAACAGTGCCATCAGGTACCAGATTGAATACTTGAACACTTCCATCGCGAACAGTTCATCCGGCGGGTCCATCAGGCGGATGGCGTAATAAAGGAACACCGCGCCCAGCACCACCGCACCCCCCAGATAGAACAGGCCGCTCATGCCGGTAATCCAGGGCAGCAGGGTCGCGATGAACAGCAGGATGGTATAGAACAGGATCTGCCAGCGCGTGTAAGTCACGCCATAGATGACCGGCAGCATCGGTATCAGCGCACGGGCGTAATCCTCGCGCCGGAAGATGGCCAGCGCCCAGAAGTGCGGCGGCGTCCAGATGAAGATGATCAGGAACAGCAGCAGTGCATGTGGATCGACCGTATTGCTGATGGCGGCCCAGCCCAGTACCGGCGGGGCTGCCCCGGCGGCACCGCCGATGACGATGTTCTGGGGTGTCGCCCGTTTCAGATAACCGGTGTAAACGATGGCATAGCCGATCAGCGAAGCAAAGGTCAGCCATGCGGTCAGCACGTTTACCTGCCACACCAGCAGAATCATCGACAGCGCCCCGAGCACAACCGCGAACACCAGCACCTGCCTGGAATTCAGGCCACCGGTCGGCAGCGGCCGGTGCGCGGTGCGCACCATCAGCGCATCGATGCGCTGGTCGAGTAGATGGTTGATGGCCGCGGCACTCGATGCCGCCAACCAGATGCCGAGCGAGCCGAACAGTACCGGGCGCCATGGCGGCAAGCCGGGCACGGCCAGAAACATGCCGATGACCGCGGTGAATACGATCAGTGCGACCACACGCGGCTTGGTCAGTTCGAAGTAGCGGGCAAACGCAATCATGCCATCGGCGCCGGTTCCGTCATCTGCTCCGGTTCGCGCAGACGCGCAAGTACACCGATGAGGGTGAACAACAGCAAGGCGGCACCAGCGTTGTGGGCAACGGCGACCCACAGCGGCAGCCCGAAATGCACGTTGCTGATTCCTAGCGCGACTTGGGCAACCGTCAATACCGCGAGCATGCTACCCCAGTAAACCAGACCTGGCGTACGGATCATCTTCACCGCCAGCGCAATCAGGTAGAGCGCGACCACTACCGCCATGCCGCGGTGCATCAGCTGAATGGCAACGCGTGCCGGGCCGTCAAGCACACCGCCTTCGTAATCGACCCCGATACCGCGCCAGAGCACGAGCGCCTCGGCGAAATCATGCTCCGGCAACCACTGGCCGAGACACTTCGGAAAATCGGTACCGCAGGCCAGAGCCGCGTAGTTGGCGCTGGTCCAACCGCCAAGGGCGATCTGCACGACCAGCAAAACTAGACCAATCCATAGCAGACGTTTGAACAGACGGGCATGGCCTTGAATCAGCTCGGTGTTGGGCGTGGCACGCCAGGCCAACCAGGTCAGCAGGGAAAAGGTAGTCAAACCGCCCAAGAGATGCGCCATCACTACGATCGGTTTCAACAGCCAAGTCACCGTCCACATGCCGAGCATGGCCTGCATGATGATGACAGCCAGCAACACCGCGGTATAGCCGATGAATGGCTCGCGTCCGGCGCGCCAGGCGTAAGCCAGCAGACCGAGAACGCCAATGGCGGCCAAGGCAAATGCCGGATCATGGTGCCAATACATATAGATCGGTATGGATGCGGCCACGGAAGCGGAACATGCCACCGGAACCCAGATGGCGTGGTGGCGACGCTTGGCTTCGAGAAGACACAGGGTCAACACCAGAAGACCAAGAATGGCCGCGAGGTGGCGATGGACCTGCTCCCGCCAGGCTTTGTGGACTTCCACCGCACGCTCGTAAACGGCGTTGGCGGCGGCTACTTCATGGTCCTGCACCGGCCATGTGGCCCGGCCATAACAGGTCGGCCAATCCGGACAGCTCAGCCCGGCATGGGACAGGCGCACGAAGCCACCGAGCACGATGACGCACAGAGTAAGCAAAACGCCGGCCCAGGCGATGCGGTGAAAATGCTTATAGGTATGATTGTTCATGGGCTTATTTTACGAGTTTTGCCAGATCTTTTCTCAGACCGCTAGGGTCGAATCCGGCCGGATAGTGCAACGCAACAAAGCCATCCGGATCGATCAAATACACGGGATAACCGGCCGGGCTTTCTTTCTCAGGCAAGGCAGCACTTAATTCGGCATTGGCTTGCATGGCGATGAAGCCTTTGAAATCAGGGCGCGTTGCCGGCACTTCGGCAAACCAGAGCATGTCGATGCGTTCGGTATGGCGGCCGCGGCTAAGCCAAACCCGATGCAGGGTATCCAGCTGGTTCTGGCATTCGCGCAGACAGGGGGCATCGGACACCAGAACGATCCGCCATGCATTGCGCTCGGGCTGCCAGTCATAGGGACGGCCATCGGCACGCAGGAAAGTCCGGGCACTGAAGTCCAAAGGCGGGTTCAATAATTGCCCGAAGTTTTTATGGCTTTCCGGCTGCCATCCGGCAAAGCGCAGCAACGCCGCAATGCCGAAGGAACTGAAAAACATCGCCACGATCAGCAACAGCACCAGACGCGAGCGCCACTGTCGTTTCCGTTCATCCGTTTGCATGGGTCTTCCTCATCATTACTCCGATACAGAGCACCGCGAAAGCCGCGGCCAATCCAAACCATTGCAGGGCATAGGCCCGGTGCTTTTCCGGCGACAGGGTGTTGGCCTGCACCGACATATCCCGCACAAAACCGATGCGCTGTGCCGGATCGAGCCTGAGCATGCGGGCCATCAGCGGGCGCCCCAGCACACCCGACAGGGCATCCCGATCCAATCGCATCAGCAACAGCGTGCCATCCGGCTGCGTGCTGTACGACGGCCCCATGGCCAATCCGGGCGAAGGTGGCGGCATCAACAGGCCCTCGATCACCAGACTGCCGGTTAACGCGGCCGGCTTGGGTAATTGCCGATTGCCATTAACCGGCAACCAGCCCAGATCAACTAGGAACAGATGGCCGCTTTCATCTTCGGCGGCCTGGAACACCGAAACACCGACCTGATCGCCGCGCCGCTGGTTATCCAGCAAAAGCAGCGGGGCATCGCGGAAAGCCGCACGACCTTGCGTCCAGGTGTAGCCCTGCGCCTGATTCAGGGCAAGGGCCAGCGGCGCCGCCTGCTTTTCCTGAAGCACCGCTTCCACGGCCTGCAAAGCCTGCTGCTTTTCCTCACCGCGCGCCAGTTGCCAGAAGCCGAGCCGCAATAGCAGCAACTCGACCAGCACGGCAGCAAGCAGCAGAATGATCCGTGATTTCACCCGAACACTCCAGTTTTCGCCGATAATGGCCAGCATACGCAACCGCTGGTGAACGCCATGGAAAAACTGCTGATCATCGCCTTTGTCCTCCTGATACTCTGGAATCTGGGTGCCGGCCTGTATTACATGATGGTGGACAAGGGCAAAACCGACCGCACCGTGAAATCACTGAGCTGGCGTATCGGCCTGTCGGTGCTACTCATTCTGCTGGTGATTGTCGGCATTTTCACCGGCGTCATCAAACCGCATGGCATCTACGGCTAGAATCGGGTAAGCCCAGAAAGAAAGGCCGGCTTGCGCCGGCCTTTTGCATTACAGCACGTAGACGAACAGGAACAGCAGCAGCCAGACCACGTCGACGAAGTGCCAGTACCAAGCCACGGCCTCGAATGCGAAATGGTGGTCCTTGCTGAAGTGGCCCTTGGCACAGCGTAGCCACATCACCGCTAGCATGATGGTGCCGAGCATCACGTGCATGCCATGGAAGCCGGTCAGCATGAAGAAGGTAGATCCGTAGATGCCCGAACCGAGGGTCAGATTCAGTTCCTGATAGGCATGGACGTACTCTTCGGCCTGAAGACCAAGGAAGATCACACCCAGCAGCACGGTCGCACCCAACCACCAGAGCAGTCCGGTACGGGCATTGGCTTTGAGCGCATGGTGCGCCATGGTGATGGTGACACCGGAGGTCAGCAGGATCAGGGTATTGATCAGCGGCAGGCCCCAGGCCGGAATGATTTCGAAGGCGCCGCCGATTTCGGCCGGGCCATTGCTCGGCCAACCGGCCACGAAACCCTGCCAGAGATAGGTGTTGGTCAATACGCCGTCACCTTCGCCCGATAGCCACGGCAGTATGAAAGCGCGCGCATAGAACAGGGCGCCGAAGAATGCCGCGAAGAACATCACTTCCGAGAAAATGAACCACATCATGCCCATGCGGAAGGATGTATCGACCTGGGCGTTGTAGCGGCCCTGCAGCGATTCGGAAATGACATCGCCGAACCACCAACCCAGCACCAACAGTACGGCCAGCAGACCGGCAAAGAACACGGGCTGGCCCCAGGTGGCGCCGTTGAACCAGTTGGCCACACCGATCATCATGATGAACAATGCGATTGAGCCGAGGAACGGCCAGCGGCTGTGGTGCGGAACGAAGTAGGCGTCGGCGTCGTGCGTGTGGGTGTTGGCCATGAGAATCCCCGGTACTGAGTTAAGGCGCCGCCAAGGCGGTGCCGGCTGCCGTTCCCGTATTCAACTTGGCGGTAGCGGCATCATTGATGAAAAAAGTATAGGACAGCGTCAGCGTAGTGATTTCCTTGGGAAGATCGGGGCTGACGATGAAACGTACCGGCATGTCGCGGCTTTCGCCGGAAGCCAGCGCCTGTTCGGTGAAGCAGAAACATTCGGTCTTGTTGAAAAATCCGGAAAACTGATTCGGCGCCACCGACGGTGCGGCATTGCCGACCGTAGCATAAGACGCGGTATTGCGTGCAGTGTAGGATGTGGAGTACAGCTTGCCCGGCACCACCGTCATGCTGGCCTGAACTGGAGCAAACGCCCAGGGCAGCTTCGAATTCACCGTGCCGTCGAAATAGACCTGTACCGTGCGTGATTCATCGATGGTGGTGCCAGCAAGTTTAGGCTCGCTACTGGCAGTGTTATCGAGCTTGATGCCGAAAATCTTTTCGCAGGCGATGTTGTAAAGAGGCACCATTGCGAACGCAAAGCCGAATGAAGCCACCGCAAGAATGATCATCTTGCGGGTACTGCGTTGGGTTTGCGTACGCATGGTCGTATTCCCTTCAGGCTCAGTGACTGACGTCGCCGTGGGCCAGATCGCCATCCTTGATCACCGGCGGTTTTTCAAAGGTGTGATGCGGAGCCGGCGACGGCACAGTCCACTCCAGGCCACGCGCGGAAGGCCAGGAACGGGCTTCGGCTTTCACGCCGCCACGCGCCGACTGCCAGACGATGTACACGAACAGCAACTGGGCCAGACCGAAGCCGAAGCCGCCGATCGAGGACCACATGTTGAAGTCAGCGAAGGCCGGGTTGTAATCCGGAACGCGGCGCTGCATGCCGGCCAGACCCAGGAAGTGCTGCGGGAAGAACAGCAGGTTCACGAAAATGGTCGACAGCCAGAAGTGCCATTTGCCCAGGGTTTCGTTGTACATGTAGCCGGTCCACTTCGGCAGCCAGTAATAGGCGCCGGCCATGATCGCGAAGATCGCGCCGGTGACCAGCACATAATGGAAGTGCGCGACGACGAAATAGGTGTCGTGGTACTGGAAGTCGGCCGGAACGATAGCCAGCATTAGGCCGGAGAAACCGCCGATGGTGAACATGACCACGAAACCGAGCGCGAACAGCATCGGAGTTTCGAAGCTGATTGAACCGCGCCACAAGGTGGTGACCCAGTTGAACACTTTCACTCCGGTCGGGATGGCGATCAGCATGGTGGCGTACATGAAGTAGAGCTCGGCACCCAGCGGCATGCCGACGGTGAACATGTGGTGGGCCCAGACGATGAACGACAGAAACGCGATCGAGGCGGTGGCGTAAACCATGGCCTGATAGCCGAACAGCGGCTTGCGGGCGAAGGTCGGGATGATTTCCGAGACGATGCCGAAGGCCGGCAGGATCATGATGTAAACCTCGGGATGGCCGAAGAACCAGAAGATATGCTGGAACATGACCGGGTCGCCGCCGCCGGCGGCATTGAAGAAACTGGTGCCGAAGAACTTATCGGTCAGCAGCATGGTGACCGCACCGGCCAGCACCGGCATCACGGCGATCAGCAGGAAGGCGGTAATCAGCCAGGTCCAGACGAAAATCGGCATTTTCAGCAAATCCATGCCCGGCGCGCGCATGTTGAGCACGGTGGCGATGATGTTGATCGCACCCATGATCGAGCTGACGCCCATCAGATGGATGGCGAAAATGGTGAATGCGGTGCTAGTGCCGCCCTGCAGCGACAGCGGCGGATACAGGGTCCAGCCACCGGCCGGCCCGCCCGAGCCGATGCCGAACAGCACCTGCAACATCAACGGCATCAACAGCAGGGTGAACGCGAATGGCATAATCCAGAACGACCAGTTGTTCATGCGTGGCAGTGCCATGTCGGGCGCGCCGATCATCAGCGGAATCATCCAGTTGGCCAGACCGACGAAGGCCGGCATGACCGCGCCGAAAATCATGACCAGGGCATGGGTGGTGGTCATCTGGTTGAAGAACTCCGGACTGACCAGCTGCAGGCCCGGCTGGAACAGCTCGGCGCGGATGACCATGGCCATGGCACCGCCGATAAAGAACATCACCAGGGCGAACACGAGGTACAGGGTACCGATGTCCTTGTGGTTGGTGGAATATAACCACCGCTCGATGAAACCTTGTTTATGGTCGGCCATGATTGCCTCTATTTTCTGAATTCGGAAATGCGTTATGCGGCGGGTGCCGCGGCGGTATTAGCGGTGGCGGCCGGAGCGGCTTCAGCAGCCGGGGCCGGTGCGGCCTCGGCGGCAGGCGCAGCTTCTGCGGCAGGCGCGGCTTCAACAACCGGCGCCGGTTTCTGAGCGGCCAGCCAGGCGGCGTATTCAGCCTTCGGCAGCACCTTCACCACGATCGGCATGAAGCCGTGATCCTTGCCACACAGCTCGGCGCAAACGCCGCGGTAGGTTCCCGGGGTTTCAACCTTGGTCCAGGCGTCGTTGATGATGCCGGGGATGGCGTCCTGCTTCCAGCCCAGCGCCGGGACCCACCAGCTGTGGATGACGTCGTCGGCGGTAATCACGAAACGGATGCGGGTATCGGCGGGAATCACCAGCGGCTTGTCGACATTGCGCAGATAGGTGCCATGCGCTGCGATTTCAGCCTGACTGGTCGCCTTGTTCTGACGCAGACCGTTGGAGGCGCGGTCGAGGCGGGAGATGAAATCAACGCCTTCGCCGACGTACTCGTAACGCCACATCCACTGGTAACCGGTGACTTTGATCACCATTTCATCTTTTTCGGCACCGTGGTCTGCGCCGTACTGAGCCATAACTTTCTGCGTTGCCGGATAGGCCGAGACCACCAGAATCAGAATCGGAACGATGGTCCAGATCAACTCCAATTTGGTGCTGTGGGTCAGGCTGGTATCCGGCACCGCACCTTTGGAATGACGGAACTTGAACATGGCGTAAGCCATGGCGCCGAATACGATGACGCCGATGACCACGCAGATCCAGAGCATCATCATGTGTGCGTCATAGGCGTTGGCGGACGTACTGGTGACCCCCGGGGTCATGTTCAACTGCCAGCGGGCCGGCTCGGTTGGCTCGACCTGGGCGAATGCCAGTCCGGTCATCAACATGCCCATCAGCACGGCAGCGCCCTGTTTCATACGGGGAAATTTCATGATGCAGCCTCAGTTTTTCTCAACGGACAATTTTACCGCCTTCCCCGTGACTTGGGCAAGCCTTCCCTAACGGCGCCTTCACGTATGCAGGGGGTTACGCTTTTGGCAAAAGCCCCCTAAAATTGGACCTCCTTGCCCGCTGGACTCCGCTGTGAATCCCATCATCAGCCCTGAACTACCTGTCCGCCGCCCGGAATTGATGCAGCGCATCAGCGTCGCCTATCTGCGTGACGAAGGCGAACACATCGCCGAGTTATTGGCTGCAGCCTCGGCCTCCGGTCCGGCTGTACAGGCCAAAGCTGTTGGTCTGGTTGAGCGCACCCGCCTGCGCGCAGCCGATCCGGCCATGGTTGAGGCCTTCATGCGCGAATACGACCTTAGCTCGGAGGAAGGCGTGCTGTTGATGTGCGTGGCCGAGGCCCTGCTGCGCATCCCCGACCAGGGGACCGCTGACAAGCTGATCCGCGACAAACTCGGCGATGCCGACTGGGACTCCCATGTCGGGCAATCCACCTCCCTGCTGGTCAACGCCTCGACCTGGGGTCTGATGCTGACCGGCCGGCTGGTGAATCTGGCCGGCGAAACCCAACGTAATGCCGTGGGTTCATTCAAGCGACTGGTCGGCCGCATGGGCGAGCCCGCCATCCGCTTGGCCGTTCGCCAGGCCATGCGCATCATGGGCCACCAGTTCGTGATGGGGCGCAGCATCGACGAAGCTCTGCAGCGTTCGCGCTCTGGCGACAATGCCGCTTACCGCTACAGTTTCGACATGCTCGGTGAAGGCGCACTGACCCGCAAGGATGCCGCCCGTTACCTGCAAGCCTACCGCGATGCCATCCGCGCTATCGGTGCCGGCGGCCCCTATCCGGACGTATTCTCGGCGCCATCGATTTCGGTCAAGCTGTCGGCCC
The DNA here is from genome assembly GCA_021299355.1 of Lysobacteraceae bacterium. Taxonomy (GTDB): domain Bacteria; phylum Pseudomonadota; class Gammaproteobacteria; order Xanthomonadales; family Xanthomonadaceae; genus Arenimonas. Next base: position 3,280 of record JAJTGG010000028.1, on the reverse strand, counting down.
TGCATCCACGCTATGAATTCAACAAGCGCGCACGGGTACTGGCCGAGCTGGTCCCGGCCGTGCTGGAACTGGCACAGTTGGCCAAATCCCAGGGCATCGGCTTTACCATCGATGCCGAAGAATCCGAACGTCTGGAGCTGTCGCTGGAGGTCATCGTCGGCGTGTTTAGCGATCCCTCGCTGGACGGCTGGGAAGGCTACGGCCTGGCCGTGCAGGCCTACCAGAAGCGCGCCCCGTTCGTCATTGATTATCTGGTGGATGCCGCCCGCCGCACCGGCCGGCGCATGCCGATGCGCCTGGTGAAAGGCGCTTACTGGGATTCCGAAATCAAGAAAGCCCAGGTCGACGGCTTGGCCGGCTATCCGGTATTCACCCGCAAAGCCAATACAGATGTCAGCTATCTGGCCTGCGCGCGCCGCATGTTCGCCGCACACGACGCCCTGTATCCGATGTTCGCCACCCACAACGCGCAGACCATCGCCGCCATCCACGCCATGGCCGAAGGCCGCGCCTTCGAATTCCAGCGCCTGCACGGTATGGGTGATCATCTGTATGCGGAAGTGATCGGCAAGGACCGCCTCGATGTGCCCTGCCGCGTGTACGCGCCGGTCGGCTCGCACGAAGACCTGCTGCCCTATCTGGTCCGCCGCCTGCTGGAAAACGGCGCCAACTCCAGCTTCGTCAACCGCATCACCGATGCCTCGCTGCCGCCGGCGGAACTGGTCGCCGATCCGGTCGCTACCGTGGCCGGCTTCGCCAGCAAACCGCATCCGCACATTCCCACTCCGAACGCCATCTTCGGCGAAGAAAGGAAAAACTCCATGGGCGTCCTGCTCGCAAACGATGAAACCTTGAGCCGTCTGGCCACCGATATCGCCGCCGCAATCAAACCCTGGCAGGCCACGCCGCTGGTTCCGGGCACCACGTCCAGCGCGGTGTTTACCGATGTCAGCAATCCGGCTGACCGTCGCCAGATCGTCGGCCGCTGGCAGGCCGCCGATGCCACGCAGGTTTCGAAGGCGCTCGACATCGCCCACGCCGCCTATCCTGGCTGGGACCACACCCCGGCCGCCGCACGCGCCAAAATTCTCGAGCACGCCGCCGACCTGATGGAACAGCGTATGCCCGAAATCATCGCGCTGTGCATCAAGGAAGCCGGAAAATCGGTGGCCGCCTCGGTCTCGGAGGTCCGCGAAGCGGTCGATTTCGCCCGTTACTATGCGGTGCAGGCGCGCCGGCATTTCGGTGCGCCGGAAGCCCTGCCGGGCCCGACCGGCGAATCCAATGAACTGCAGCTGCACGGTCGCGGCGTGTTCGTGTGCATCAGCCCCTGGAATTTCCCGCTGGCCATTTTCCTCGGCCAGATCGCTGCCGCGCTCGCCGCCGGCAACACCGTAATCGCCAAGCCGGCCGAACAGACGACCTTGACCGCCTATCTGGCGGTGCAGATCCTGCATGACGCCGGCGTGCCGGCCGAAGTTCTGCAGTTCCTGCCCGGCGACGGCGCCACTGTGGGTGCAGCCTTGACCCGCGATCCGCGCGTCACCGGCGTAGTGTTTACCGGCTCGACCGAAACCGCCTGGGCCATCAACCGCGCACTGGCGGCGCGCAAGGCGCCGCTGGCCACGCTGATCGCCGAAACCGGCGGCCAGAACGCGCTGATTGCCGACTCCTCGGCCCTGCCGGAACAATTGGTGAACGATGCCGTGATGGCGGCCTTCGATTCGGCCGGACAACGCTGCTCGGCTGCGCGCATTCTGTTCGTGCAGAGCGACATCGCCGATCGCGTCATCGAACTGCTGGCCGGAAAAATGGACGAACTCAGCGTCGGCGATCCGGGCCTGCTCAGCACCGACGTCGGTCCGGTCATTGATGAAGACGCCAAAGCCATTCTGGTGGCGCATGCCGAGCGCATGGACAAGGAAGCCAGGCTGATCAAAGCCGTTGCGCTTTCCGACGACTGTGCACACGGCAGTTTCTTTGCGCCGCGCGCGTATGAAATCAGTGGCCTGTCGCAGCTCAGTCGTGAAATTTTCGGGCCGGTTCTGCACGTGATCCGCTATGAGGCCGACAAACTCGATGACATCCTGGCGCAGATCAATGCCACCGGCTACGGTCTCACCCTCGGCATCCACTCGCGCATTGATGAAACCGTCAACAAAATCGCACGCACCGTGCGCGTCGGCAACTGCTACGTCAACCGCAACCAGATCGGCGCGGTGGTCGGCGTGCAGCCGTTCGGCGGCGAAGGCCTGAGCGGCACCGGCCCGAAAGCCGGCGGTCCGCACTACCTGCTGAAGTTCGCTTCTGAGCGCACGCTGACCATCAACACCACGGCGGCTGGCGGCAACGCCAGTCTGCTCACTTTGTCGGAATGACTTTTTCGACACGGTTATCTAGTGAAAAACACCTAGTGGAAATCATAATGGATACACAAAGCAGTGAGTTTGTTGTCGGCTGGGGTACGCTTATGCTCATCAATGCGGGATTGGCGCAGAGCAAAGGCCGCGGCGGGCTCAATTGGTTTCTCCTCTCCATCTTCTTAGGCCCCATCGCAACCTTCTTCATTGTCATATCCGAGCCTCTTGTTTCTTCTCAATCGGACAAGGAAAAAGGGGGGAGCTGACTGTTTGCCCTAACGGACTGTCCGTGAGAAAACCGGTGTCCTTGCTTCTGCGTCACCAGACTCGCATGCAATCATCGTGAAAAGCGGCCGCCATCATTCACCGATCCGCCCAAGTGCTATTATGACCTGTTAGGGCGTCGCCAACCTGCTGCATTACCAATGGAAGCCATGACCATGGCCACACTCAACGCCATCGCATTCCGCCGGCAGGCCAAAGGCCCGATGCTGGAAATCGCATCCGTAGCCATCAACCGCGAAGCCGGTGTTGTTCCCGACACCCGCGGCAAGCCCGGACGCCGTCAGGTCAGCCTGCTCAGCCTGCAATCCTGGCAGGACGCTTGTACTGAACTGAGCGCCGATCTGCCCTGGACCGTGCGCCGCGCCAATCTACTGATCGATGGCCTGCGCTTTTCCGCGGCCGATGTCGGGCGCGTTCTGCGCATCGGCGTTGTGGAACTGCAGATCATGCTGGAAACCGATCCCTGCCCGCGCATGGATGCCCAGCATCATGGCCTGACTGCTGCACTGACCCCGCACTGGCGCGGTGGCGTATGTTGCCGCGTCCTGAGCGACGGCACGATCCGCACCGGGGATGCCGTCGCGTTCCTAAAATGAATCCGATAGATGATGATTTTTTCATGGCTCCGAATCTCC
>JAJTGG010000067.1 GCA_021299355.1 Lysobacteraceae bacterium | reverse complement strand
CCATCACTTCGGTAAAGCGTTCGGCGATTTCATCCATGCTGGTGTTCAGCGTGATCTTGCCTTCGCGGATGAAGATCAGATCACTGAGGATGTGCTCGATTTCCTCGACCTGGTTGGTGGTGACGATGATGGTCTTGCCTTCATCGAAGTATTCCTCCAGAAGATTTTGATAGAACTGCTTGCGGTAGAGGATGTCCAGACCCAGGGTCGGTTCGTCCAGCACCAGAAGCTTGGCATCGATCGACATGACAATAGCCAGATGCAGCTGCACGATCATGCCTTTCGACATTTCCTTGACCTTCATGGTCGGCTTCAGCTTGGTTTTGGCCAGATAGGCGTCGGCCTTGCTGCGGTCGAATTTGGGATGGGTCCCCGCCACGAAATCGAGGGCATCGCGGACGCGCATCCAGCGGGGAAGCACAGCTACGTCGGCGATGAAGCAGACTTCCTTCATCAGATCATCGCGTTGGGTCCGCGGATCGAAACCGAGCACCTTCAGTTCGCCCTCGAAAGGAATCAGGCCGAGTGCGGCTTTCAGCGTGGTGGTTTTGCCGGAACCGTTCGGGCCGATCAGGCCGACGATGCGGCCGGGCTGGATTTCCAGATTGACCCGGTCGACTGCGGCCTGTTTGCCGTAATGCTTGCTCAGCGCGGTAGCGTGAAGGACGCTGCTCATGCTTGTTCTCCCTTGTTGGATGCGAATAAATGTTCGGGCTGCAAGCCCAGGCGCTTGATGCGGGCCACGATGGCGGGCCATTCATCCTGCAGAAAGCGCTGTTTCTCGCTCGTCAGCAGCTGGTCCTTGGCGTTCTCGCTCATGTACATGCCGAGCCCCCTGCGCTTTTCCACCACGTTTTCATCGGCAAGCTCCTGGAAGGCGCGGGATACCGTGATCGGATTGAGCTGGTATTCGGCGGCAATCTGCCGGACCGAGGGCAGGGCATCGCCGGGCTTGATGTCGCCGTCCAGCATCATGCCGACCAATTTGTCTTTCAGTTGGCGGTAAATCGGGCTGTTGTCACTCCATTGAATGCTCATTAGCGGGCTCCTGTCGGCAGATTGGATTTACCGAATGAGAAATACGGGCTGCCGAAGGCACGTTTGGCTTTCTTGGCGGTATGGCTCTTGCCGATGTTGGCATCGCCCTGCACCGTGGATTTGGCGGAGGATGCGGCATAGCCGTCGGTGGCGGTGGTCGCGGCGGCCGGTGCCTCGCCGCTCAGGTAGCCCGCAAACAACAGCAGGCCCGAAAGTGTTAGGCTGATGGCCGTGTTTTTCAGTGAAAGTGCCATGGGAACTCCGGTGGTGTATACGTTATGTGTTGTAGGTAACTATAACAGTATATTTTCTGCTGTCAACAAGAAATTCATCCCGTCCCTGTTAAGTTCTTCATATTCCATTCAGGAATGTGACCAAGGAAAGCCATTATGAAAATGAAATCAATGAGATATATTGCTTTAGGCTTAGTGTTCGCCTCGTCATTAGCGGTTGCAAAGACCGATGTGTTGGCGCATCAATACCGGACTTTGGCGGGTAAAGAGCAGGTCAATTTCAAGAAAACCTACTCCGGAAAAGTGCTTCTGGTGGTCAATACCGCCAGTAAATGCGGTTACACCCCGCAATTCGAAGCGCTCGAGGCCCTGAATGCCAAATATCAAAACAAAGGCTTTGCCGTCCTGGGGTTTCCCTCGAATGACTTCATGGGGCAGGATCCCGGCAGCGAGAAGGAAATCAAGGAATTCTGCACACTCACTTATGGCGTCAAATTTCCCATGTTCGAGAAAGTACATGTCAAGGGCAACGAGGTCACCGGCATTTACCGTGATTTCAAAGCAGTCACCGGGGACGAGCCCGGCTGGAATTTCCATAAATTCCTCATCGACCGCAAAGGCAATGTCATCGGCAGCTTCCCGAGCAAGGTCAAGCCCAACGATGCTCAGCTGGTGGCCAAAATTGAAGCGGCCCTGGCTGCCAAATAAATCCTGAAAGTTTCGTTTGCCCTGAGCCGCTTTTGCAAGGACAATAGTGGCTTCTTAACGTGGAGTAGATTTCCAATGAAGTTCAAGCAACCCTTAGCCCTGGTGATGGCAGGTGCCCTGATGTGCGTCAGCCTATCCGCATGCAGCAAAGATGAAAACGGGGCCGATGGTGCCGCGAAACCGGCCGATGCCATTACCAGCACCGCCAGCGGATCCGAAACCATCAAGGGTCTGTCCGGAATGAATACCGAGCGCAAGCAGGTCAGTTACATGATCGGTATGGACATCGCCAAGTCGCTCAAAGAGATTGAACAGGAAATCGACGTCGACATGCTGACCAAAGGCATGCGCGACCAGATGGCCGACAAGCCGCTGGTCAGCGAAGCGCAGCACACGCAGATCCGTGAGGCCTTCAGCATCAAACTGCAGGCGCATGCCGAAAAAGTCGCCGCCGAATTGCCGAAAAAGAATCTCGAGGCCGGCAAGGCCTTCCTGGCCAAGAACAAAGGCGCGCCTGGCGTCATCACCACAGCCAGCGGTCTGCAGTATCAGGTTCTGCGTCAGGGCTCCGGTCCGAAGCCAGGTGCGACCGACATCGTCAAGGTAAATTACAAAGGCACCCTGCTAGACGGCCAGGTGTTCGACAGCTCGTATGAGCGCAATGAGCCTATCGAGTTTCCGCTCAATGAAGTCATTCCGGGTTGGAGCGAGGGCGTTGCCTTGATGGGCACGGGTGCGAAGTTCAAGTTCTGGATTCCCAGCGAGCTGGCGTATGGCGAACAGGGTCCGCAGGGCATCGGTCCGAATGCGACCCTGGTGTTTGAAGTGGAGCTGCTGGAAACCAAGCCGCGTCCGGCCGGTGAAGCGCCCCAAATGCCTGCAGGCCAGTAATCCGGCAGGGCGCAGGCCGGGGATCTCAGCATGAAAGTTACTGTATTCGGTACCGGTTATGTCGGTTTGGTCACGGGCACCTGCTTGGCTGAAATGGGCAATCAGGTGGTCTGTGTCGATATCGACAGCGCTAAAGTCGATGGCCTCAATAAGGGGCAGATCCCGATTTTCGAACCGGGTCTGACCCCGATGGTGGTGCAGAATCACCAGGAAGGACGCCTGCAGTTCACCACCGATGCCGCGACAGCGGTCGCCCATGGCGACATCATCTTCATTGCCGTCGGTACGCCGCCCGATGAGGACGGCAGTGCGGATCTGCAATATGTTCTGGCTGTGGCCGATACCATTGGCCGGCATCTGACGCACTATGCCGTGGTGGTCAACAAATCGACCGTGCCAGTCGGTACCGCCGACCGTGTCGAGGCCGCCATCAGCGCTGCCCTGCAAATGCGTGGTGTGCAGATGCCGTTCGATGTCGTTTCCAACCCCGAGTTCCTGAAAGAAGGCGATGCGGTAAAGGATTGCATGCGTCCGGATCGGATCGTGATCGGAGCCAAGTCGGGCAAGGCGTTGGAAGTTCTAAAGAAACTTTATGCACCGTTCAACCGCAATCACGACCGTATCGTGGCCATGGATGTGCGTTCCGCCGAACTGACCAAATACGCGGCCAATGCCATGCTGGCCACCAAGATCAGTTTCATGAACGAAATGGCCAATATCGCCGAACGCGTCGGCGCCGATATCGAAATGGTCCGTCACGGCATCGGCTCCGATCCGCGCATCGGCTACAGCTTCATTTACCCCGGAGCGGGATACGGCGGTTCGTGCTTCCCCAAGGATGTGCAGGCGCTCGAGCGTACCGCCCGCCAGCACGGCTATGAAGCCCAGATACTCACGGCCGTAGAAGCGGTCAACGACCGTCAGAAAGACAAATTATTCGATCTCATTAGCCGTCATTTCGAGGGTGAGCTGCAGGGCAGGACATTTGCGGTCTGGGGCCTGTCGTTCAAGCCAAACACCGATGACATGCGGGCCGCATCGAGCCGCAATCTGCTCGCTAGCCTGTGGAACGCGGGTGCCAAGGTACAGGCATTCGATCCGGAAGCAATGCATGAAGCCGAACGCATTTTTGGCGAGCGCGATGACCTCATTCTGGCCGGAACCGCCAATGCCGCATTGCCGAATGCCGATGCGCTGGTTGTGGTCACCGAATGGAAGAATTTCCGCAGCCCCGATTTCGCCCAACTCAAGCAACACCTGTCGGCGGCCGTGGTGTTCGATGGCCGGAATATCTATGATCCGGAAACGGTCGAACAGGCTGGCATCGCCTACTACGGCATCGGCCGCGGCCGCAGCATCACCCGGAACAGCTGAGCATGTCCGGCAGTCCCGAGGACCGCATCGCCGAACTGGAAATGCGCCTGAGTTTCCAGGAACATGCCCTCGGCGAGTTGAGCGATGCCCTCGCTGAATCGCGGATGGAGGTTTACCGGCAATCCGAGCAGCTTCGCCGTGCGCTCGATGAGCTGAAAGCCCTGCGCAATATGGTTCCCGGCGACTCCGGAACCGAACCGCCGCCGCCCCATTATTGAGCCCATGAGCAACTCCCTGAAAGACCAATTGCTCGGCCTCGGCTTCAAGCCGGCGCCGAAACCCGAACGCAAGCCCGAGGCATCGGTTCGCCCATCTCCCAAGGCGGTCCAGCCCAAAACAACCGACCGCATC
>JAJTGG010000066.1 GCA_021299355.1 Lysobacteraceae bacterium | reverse complement strand
CGAAATCTATCCGCCGGAAGTTCAGGCCCCGAGCACGCCGGTCACCTATCTGACCTATTGCCGTGAACCGGTGGCCGCCGAAGCGATGCCGAAACTGGGCTATGAGTACAGCTATCGCTTTTTGCCGGTCGTGCAGGACCGCATTTACGTCGCCGGCATCCGTCTGGCCCGCCTGCTCAATGAAGCCCTTTAAGCGTTAAAGGGTTTTTGAAAAAAGCGCGAGCGTGCGTGCCCAGGCAAGTTCCGCCGCGGCTTTGTCATAGCGCGCGGTATTGGTGTCGTTGTGGAAGGCATGCTGCTTGCCTTCATACACAAAACTCTCGAACCGGACGTTGGCGGTCTTCATGGCTGCCTCGTATGCCGATCTTCCGGCATTGATGCGTTCATCCAGCCCGGCATAGTGCAGCAGCAGCCGCGCCTTGATCTGCGCCACCAATGCGGTTTCCGGTGCCATGCCATAGAAACAGACCGCGGCATCCAGATCCGGTTCGAACACCGCCAGTTGATTGACCATGCCGCCGCCCCAGCAGAAACCGACGGCACCGATGCGGCCGTTGCTTTCCGGCAAGGCTTTCAGATAGGCCAAGGCCGCCATGCCGTTGTTGGCGGTTTCGGCACGGTTGAGCTTTGAGAACCACTCGCGTGCGGTGTCCTCATTGTCTGGGGTGCCACCGAGCTGGCTGAGGAAATCCAGAGCCAGCGCGTTGTAGCCGGCGAGTGCGGCACGGCGGGCGACATCGCGGATATGCGGATTGAGCCCGCGGTTTTCGTGGATGACCAGCACCGAGCCGCGCTTGCCCTTGGTGGACGGCTGGGCAAAATACGCCTTCAGCGGGCCTTTCGGACCGGCAAACTCGAGGGCGGCCGAACTGCCAGCCAGGGACGCCAGCTGTTTCAGGAACACGCGCCGGTCGAGCGGCGCGTGCGTGTACTCATCGTAAAGATCGATGATCGGCTGCGGCAGATCGGATGGCGTGGTCATGGGCTGCTCCGTTGCAATTGACTGAGGATGTCGGGGTCGACCGAACGCAGGTGCAGATCGCGCTGCGGATAGGGAATAGCGATGCCCGCTTCGGTCAATGCCGCATGCATGTCGACGGCCAGGGCACTACGTATGAAGATGGCGTCATCGTAGTTATCCGTCCAGGCACGCACACTGAAGTCGAGGGAATTCGGACCGAATCCGGTGAATACGACAGTAGGGGGAGGATCATGGGTCACACCCTCCGCTTTGTTGGCAACGGCGGTCAGAACGGCCAGGACATGTTTCGGATCGGCCTGATAGGAAACACCAATAGCTATTTCAATGCGCCGGTTATCGCTGCTGAGCGTCCAATTGATCATTTTTTCGGACAACAGCATGCCGTTGGGCACGATGACATCGGCCCCCTCGAAGGTGGTCAGCGTGGTTGCGCGCATGCCGATATCGCGCACCCTACCCGTGGTGTTCGAGACCTCCACGATATCGCCGGGCTGGACCGGCCGCTCGACCATGAGAATCAGGCCCGACACGAAGTTCTTGACCACATCCTGCAGGCCGAGGCCGATACCGACACTGAGCGCGCCGAGAATGAGAGCCAGCTGCGAAATATGAAACCCGGCGGCGGCGAGCGCCACCATCAATCCGGACACCAGCAGCGCGTAATATGACAGGGATGAAATGCTGTTTGCCACGCCCCGCGGCAGTTCCATGTTCGGCAGGATGTCCTCTGAAAGCACACCACGGATGGTCTTGGCCAGCCAGAACGACAGGTACACGGAAACGCCGAAAAGCACGATACTGCCGATGGTGATGGAAATATTTCCGAATTCAATGGCAAACGAGGAAATCGAATTGACCAATACCATCAGCGGCCGGAAGATGCGGAACACCGTCAACGCACCGTAAAGCCAGAGCGCGACCAACACGAAATTGAACAGCCCCGACATCACCTCCAGAAGTCCGCCGGCATGCTGCGTTCGGGACTTCAGTTTTTCGGCCGTCCCGCGGAACAGGAACCGGGAAAATGCCCGCACCACATTGCCGACCGCGAAAAGGAACAGGCCCATGTAAGCGGTATCGAGCGTGGCATCGGTCAGCATGGCGGCCAGGGTGACGTTCCCGAAGATGTTGGAAACGACCGCAACCAGCATGGCCAGGGTACTCACCCCGATGATGATCCGCAGCACGAGCAATTGCCGGTTGCTCCGTGCGTTCAAGGCGGTCCGCGAACGGTAAAGCAGCCAAGCGAGCGTACCCAGCATCAACATCCCGTTGAACAGGACCGTCAGGCGGAACAGGAGTGGATTCTGAGACAGCAGGAATGCCAGAAGATTGATGACGTAGAACACCGCCGTCAGATACATCCAGCGTCCGATGCCATCATGCACATGCTGCGGCTGCAGACGCATGACCGGCAGCCAGGCCAGAAGCATCAGCAGCTGGATGCGGATCATCGGTCCGGACATCTGCAGGATGAGCAGACCCATGACCGCCAGCAGCAACCAGGCCGAAAACGGCCGGGTCAGGGTCTTGCGGTATTGCTCGAGCCGGGAATCGCCTTTGAGCAGTTTCCTGGCGCCGTATGAAAGCCAAAGGAACAAGGGCAGCAGAAGCAGAGCAAAGATCCAGAACACCCGTTCCGGGCGCTCATTGGCCCGATCGAACTCGGCTCTGAAATCCTCTTCGATGCTGAGCCCCTTCTTCAGGGACTCCAGATCTCCTGCTTCTTCAGACTTCGCCGCGGTCAGTGCAATATAGAGATTATCGGAATCGAGGACCGCAAGATCATGGTCAACTGAGGAAATCTGCTTGCGAACCGCAGCCAGATTCCGGCTGACTCGCGCCTGGATGATGCTGGCATCCCGACCCAAGTCCAGCAATTTGGTCAAGGGCTGGGATATCGTCTGATCCGCCTTTTCGAACTCGAGCAGCAACTCATCCATGCTGCGTAGCAGCGGCGGCGCCAGCGTCGCGGCAGCAGCGGTGCGGGTGTTTATCCAGACCTGCTTGCGCGAGGCCAGCTCGGCGGCATCCTCGGAGAGCGGTTTTGCCACGGACTGCAGGCGGCTCTGCCACTGGGTCAATTCACGGTCGAGGAAACTCCAATGCCGGTTGAGGCTTTCGAGCCGCGAAATCTGGACGCCTTCAAGTTTTCCGCTCTGCGACTTCTGCGAAAGGGTGCTGACGCTTTTCTGGATGTCCTTCAACTGCCGGGCCATGGCGTCGGCTTTGTTGGACGATTGCGTCCTCAACATGGCCTCTTGGATGAAACGCTCGTCTTCTTCGGCCTTCAGCGGAATGTTGGCGATAGGAATGGTGGCCGGTTCTTCTGATTTCTGTTCGGCCGGCGCCGGCTCCGGCTTACTGAGCCCCGGAATCTGGGCCATCGCTGCCATCGGCAGCAACAGCGCGACGAATGCATAACGAAGATGTTGACGGCAATTCATGGAATCTCCGGATTTCAGGGTTGGGCTTTGCGCGGCAAGGGCTCATCGCGCATGGCCGTCAGATAGGCCAGCGTGGCGACCACCACAGCCGACTGCCGCAGATCCTCGGCCTGCAGGTGGTCGAGTCCATCGAGGTGGGTGTGATGGACATGGGTGAAGTAATCGAGATTGTCCTGCACGAACTGGAACCCCGGAATGCCCACGCGGTCGAAGGGAATATGATCGGTGCTGCCGGTGTTACGGTTGGTGACGGTGCTCACGCCGATATCCGCCATCGGTACGATCCACTGCTTGAAAATCTGGGCAGCGGCTAGATTCTCCTGGGCATAGATGCCGCGGATGCGGCCGCCGCCGTTGTCATAGTTGTAGTAAGCCGAAATTCTTTTGTAATCGGCCTTGTAGACCGGCGGCAGAGGGTTTTCCTGTAATGACCGCGGAAGGTCCTTCAACTTCGGATCTGCCGGCGGCGGCAGTTCGGCAAAATGCTTCTCGACATAGGCGTTCGATCCGAGCAGGCCCTGCTCTTCACCGCTCCAAAGGCCGATGCGGATGGTGCGCTTGGGCTTCAATCCGGTCGCTTTCAGGATGCGCATGGCCTCCATCATCACGGCAACACCTGCGGCATTGTCGGCGGCACCGGTACCGGTATGCCAGGAATCCAGATGCGCACCGATCATCACCAGCTCATTCTTTCGGCTACCTCCGGGAAGATCGGCCAAGGTGTTGTAAGCCATGCGATCATCATCGGAAGTGAACTGGGCTTTGATGTCGACCGCCAAGCGCACGGCCTCCTTCTTTTCGATCAGGCGCAGAATCTGGTTGTAATGCTCGGTGATCATCACCAATGCCGGAACGCCGACCGACTCACCGGCCTTACGCGAACCGCCGCCCGTGACCCGGAGGATGCCGTTGTCCCAGGAACTCAGGCTGACCGTGGCAACCACGCCCTCTTCGGCCATGAATCGGTTGCTGAAGGCAGTGAACTCCCGCTGCTTCAGGAAGGCCTCGGCATCCGTAGCACGCTTCTTGGGGTCGACAGGCGCGGGAATCGGCGATGCTTGCAACTCTTTCAGCTTGTCTTCGTCGTAGCGGGTAAAGTCCGGTTTGTCGGAAGGCTTGTATTCGCGCGCATCGCTGATGAACAGGATTTTTCCTTTCAGCTTGCCTTTGTGCTTTTCTAGGTCCTCACGGGTTTTCGCCATCAGCAGCATGGCTTCGCCCTCGATGGGCCCACTGGTTCCGGGGGTCCAGGCCTTCGGCAAGGCGCTGAGTGTGAATGCTCGCGGCGCGGTCATGTTGACCGATGCGGATTGGTATTGCCAGCCACGACCGAACGGGCCGAAGGACTCCAGCCGGGCGTTACTCAGCCCCCATGCAGCCAGTTGATCGCGCGTCCAGGCATTGGCGGCAGTCATCTGCGGGGAATTGCTCAGACGCGGTCCGATTTTCTCGGTCAGCGAGGTCACGGTTTCCATAACCTTCGAATTGGAAAATCCCTCTTGGCGGATTTTCGCCAAGGCCGAATAATCAATCGGCTCCGCTGCGGACACCGCCGCCGACAAGGACAAGACCGCCAAAGACAGAAGGACACGCATGAAAACTCCCGGAAAAAGAACATTGAATGGCACTGATGCGCATGGTCTGATTATAAACGGACAACTCCATGTTAAGGCGCTTCGGACGTCAATCCGCCGGTTTCAGCAAATGCGGGAAATACTGCCGTAGCTTTCCGGCCTTGGGCGCGGAAACACCGCGGATATAGGGCTGGTCCGGATTCCGTGCGGCATAGTCGAAGTGGTAGGGCTCGGCCGGGTAAAAGATCTGGCCGGGCTCGATGGTGGTTGCAATCGGAGCCAGAAAAATACCGGCATCGCCCAGCTCCCGGATATAGGACCGGGCCATGTCTTCCTGATGCGCATCCTGCGGAAATACCGCGGAGCGGTACTGGCTGCCGATATCATTGCCCTGCCGGTTCAACTGGGTCGCATCGTGGGCCACGGCAAAGAACACCTGCAGCAGCGCCGGAAATCCGATGACCGCGGGGTCGTATTCGATCCGGATGACCTCGGCATGACCGCTGACGCCGGTGCACACCGCCTCGTAGTTGGCACGCTCGGCCCGGCCTCCGGCATA
>JAJTGG010000065.1 GCA_021299355.1 Lysobacteraceae bacterium | reverse complement strand
AGCGCCTGTCGGCAGCAATCAATCGCTACCGGTTTAGTGCGTGAACAACTTCGCTTCCGCTTCTTCGCGCGGCACGATGCGCCACTGGCCGGGTTCGAGTCCTTCCAGATCGAGGCGGCCGGTGCGACTGCGATGCAGACTGAGCACGCGGTTGCCGGTGGCCGCGAACATGCGCCGCACCTGATGGTAGCGGCCTTCAATCAGAGTCAGGCGGGCATGACGCGCGTCGATAACTTCCATCACCGCCGGCGCCAGAGGCGTGGTTTCGCTTTCCAGCAGCAGAGTGCCGGCGGCGAACAGTGCGGCTTCGTCGCCACGCAGGTCTTCAGCCAACTCCGCCTCATAGACTTTCGGCAACTCGGCTTTCGGCGAAATGATGCGGTGCAGCAGCTGGCCGTCATCGGTCAGCATCAATAGCCCGGAGGTATCGCGATCAAGTCGGCCGACCGTGCTCAATACCGGATTGCGGTAGCGGAAGCGCTCCGGCAATAAATCGTAGACCACACGCCCGGGGTCTTTGGTCGAACAGGTGTAACCAATCGGCTTGTTGAGCAGAATCAGAACCCCTTGCGGCGGATCGATCGGTTCATCGTCAACCAGCAGGTCTTCATGCACGTAGTCGTCATCCAGACCGACGGTGCTGCCGTCACGCTGGGTCAGCCAGCCGTTGCGGATCAATCGGGTCACGTCCTTGCGTGACCCGTAACCGAGGTTGGCCAACAGTTTGACCAACTTCATGCGCGGTATCCCCGGATCTCAGTCACCCTTGCGCTCGGAGGCGCTCTGGTCGCGGGCACCGCGGAACTCGGAATCCATCGACCAGTTCGGCCAATCGTTCGAGTTGGCCAGATCGCGGCCCAGGGTATACAGGATCTGGAGATCGCGGGTCATGCCTTCAAAGCTCCAGCCGGCTTGCCATTCATCCGCCGGTTGGTGATAACGTGCCGTGGTGTAGTCGGCTTCTTCCTTGTCGCCGGCCGCTTTACCGCCGACCAGCAAGTCATCACCGCTACCAAAGGAAATCGCCGGCACGCCGCGCTTGGCCATCGGGAAGTGATCGGATCGGAAGAAGTAACCGGCTTCCGGCCTCGGATCCGGCGTGTAATCGACGTTCCATTTCGCGGCGGTGGCCACAAGGCGGTCGAGCAGCTCGAGCCTGGCGCTGCCGGAGATGCTGAAGTTGCGGGCCTTGCCGCCGGGACTGAGCGCGTCCATGTTGATCATGGCGACGGTTTTACCAAGCGGGAACACCGGATTGGAAGCATAGTACTCAGAACCGAGCAGGCCTTTTTCTTCAGCGGTCACCGCCAGGAACACCACAGAGCGGTGGGTTTTCGGGGCTTTGCCGTAAGCGCGCGCCAGCTCGATCATTCCGGCAATGCCGGTACCGTTGTCGACCGCGCCATTGTAGATGGTGTCGCCTTTGGCATCGGGTGCGCCGACGCCGAGGTGATCCCAGTGCCCGCTGTAGATGACCGTGTGCTTCGGATTCTTGCTGCCTTCAATGCGGGCCACGACATTCTGAGAGATGATGGTCTGCGCATCAACGGCGTAACTAGCAGAGAATGTGACGCCCTTGAGCACGGCCGGCTTGAAGGCCGGCGTCTGCGCCTGCTTCTTGAGGGTGTCGAAATTCAAACCGGCCTGCTTGAACCAGGCCACCGCGGTTTCGTGTTGGATCCAGGATTCGAGCGGGGCATGCGACTTCTGCGGCTCCTGGCGGACGATATCGAACATCACGTTGGTGTTGGAATTCTTCACGGTCGGCCAGCCGTAGGATGCCGGAGCGGTCTCGTGCACGATCATGGTGCCGATCGCGCCCTGACGCGCCATTTCTTCGAACTTGTAGGTCCACCGGCCGTAATAAGTCATGGCTTTTCCGCCGAAAGCACCCTGCCCGGTTTCGAAATCCGGATCATTGATCAGCACCACGGCGATCTTGCCTTTCAGATCGACACCTTTGAAGTCGTCCCAGTTGCGCTCCGGGGCCTTTACGCCGTAACCGACGAACACCAGCGGCGCATCCTTGATGGCCACCGAGGTCTGTCCGTTCATGGCGGCGCGGATGGCGATTTCATTGCCCTGCTGCAGCGGCTTGGCTTTGCCACCGAGCGACACCGTGGCCTGCACCGGACCTTTGATTTCAAAGCGTCCGAGCGGAACGGCCTGCGTCCAGAGGCGCTTGCCGTTCTTGCTGTCGCCACCCGGTTGCAAACCGGCAGCCTTGAACTGCTCGATCAGATACGCGACGGTTTTCTCTTCACCTGCGGTATTCGGGCCGCGGCCCTCGAAGGCATCCGATGATAGCGTTTTCACATGCTGCGAAAGACGCTGGGCATCGAACGAAGGGCCTTCAGCCGCGCTTACGATACCGGCGGCGAGAAGTACGATCAGGATTACGGACTGTTTCATGGAAACCTCAAGGCTGGGCCGGCGTCAGACGCCGATCGGATTGGCTTTCTCGGGATCGATGTTATAGGTTTTGATGGCGCGCGCCACATCCTTGGCGTTCATCTTGCCCTCGGCCGCCAGCGCGGCGATGGCGGCATGGGCGATGTAGTAGCGGTCGACTTCGAAGAAACGGCGCAGATTGCCGCGCGTATCCGAGCGGCCGAAACCGTCGGTGCCGAGCACGGTGTAATGCATCGGCACGAAGGCGCGGATCTGGTCGGCGAAAGCACGCACGTAGTCAGTGGCGGCAATGGCCGGACCGCTGCGGCTGCTCAGGCAGCGTTCGACATGCGATGTGCGCTTTTCACTTTCCGGATGCAGACGGTTCCAGCGCTCGGCATCGAAGCCATCGCGGCGCAGTTCGTTGAAGCTCGGGCAGGACCAGATGTCGGAGGTAACGCCGAAGTCCTTGTCGAGCAGTTCGGCGGCGGCGATGGCCTCGCGCAGGATGGTGCCCGAGCCCAGCAGCTGTACGCGCAGCTCGCCCTTCTTGGCCTTGCCGGCATCCTTGAACAGGTACATACCCTTGAGGATTCCGTCACGGCTGCCTTCCGGCATTTCAGGCATCGGATAGTTTTCATTCATCAGGGTGATGTAATAGTACTCATCGCGCTGTTCGGCCAGCATGCGCTGCATGCCTTCCTGCACGATGACGGTCACTTCGTAGCCAAAGCTCGGATCGTAGGATTTGCAGTTCGGCACGGCACCGGCCAGCAGATGCGAATGACCGTCTTCATGCTGTAAACCTTCGCCATTGAGCGTGGTGCGGCCGGCGGTGGCGCCGAGCAGGAAGCCGCGCGCGCGCATGTCCGCGGCCTGCCATGCCGAATCGCCGATGCGCTGGAAGCCGAACATCGAGTAGAAGATGTAGAACGGCAGCATTGGCTGGTTGTTGGTGGAGTAGCTGGTGGCGGCGGCCAGCCAGCTGGAGAACGCACCTGCTTCGGTGATGCCTTCCTCAAGCACCTGGCCTGCTGTGTCTTCGCGGTAGTACATCAGCTGATCGGCATCGACCGGTTTGTATTTCTGCCCGAACGGCGCATATATGCCGATCTGGCGGAACAGACCTTCCATGCCGAAGGTGCGCGCCTCATCGGCGACAATCGGCACCACGCGCGGACCCACTTCCTTATCGCGCAGGATGATGTTGAGGGTCTGCACGAAGGCCATGGTGGTGGAGATTTCGCGGTCGCCGGAGGATTTCAGCAAACGCTCGAACGTCTCCAGCGCCGGCACCGGCAGGGTCAGGTCGGACTTCTGACGGCGCTGCGGCAGGTAGCCGCCCATGGCCTGGCGACGTGCTTTCATGTATTGCACTTCCGGCGAGTCATCGCCAGGATGGTAGAAACCGAGGTTTTCAATCTGCTCGTCGCTGACCGGAATATTGAAGCGGTCGCGGAAGGATTTGACCGATTCGGTATCCAGCTTCTTGGTCTGGTGGGTCGGGTTCAACGATTCACCGGCCGAACCCATGCCGTAGCCTTTCACGGTCTTGGCCAGAATAACGGTCGGCTGGCCTTTGTGTGCGGTAGCGGCAGCGTAGGCGGCATGGACCTTGTGCGGATCGTGGCCGCCGCGGTTCAGGCGCGCGATGTCCTTGTCACTGAGCTTGGAAACCAACTCGGCGGTTTCCGGCGTTTTGCCGAAGAAATGCTCGCGTGTGTAGGCGCCGCCGAAGGCCTTGCAGTTCTGGTATTCGCCATCGACGGTATCCATCATGATTTTTTTCAGCTGACCGCTGTTGTCGCGCGCCAGAAGCGGGTCCCAGTAGCTGCCCCAGACCACTTTCAGCACGTTCCAGCCAGCGCCGCGGAAGCTGCCTTCCAGCTCCTGGATGATCTTGCCGTTGCCACGAACGGGGCCGTCGAGACGCTGCAGATTGCAGTTGATGACGAAGCACAGATTGTCCAGACCCTCGCGGCCGGCCAGTGCGATGGCGCCCAGGCTTTCCGGTTCATCGCACTCGCCGTCACCCATGAAACACCAGATCTTGCGGTCGGTCTTGGGCATCAGTCCGCGGCCTTCAAGGTATTTCCAGAAACGTGCCTGGTAAATCGCGCTGATCGGGCCGAGGCCCATCGAGACCGTCGGCGTCTGCCAGAAGTCCGGCATCAGCCAGGGATGCGGATACGAGGATACACCGCGGCCATCGACTTCCATGCGGAAGTTGTCGAGCTGGTCTGCACTGATGCGCCCCTCCAGGAAGGCGCGGGCGTAGATGCCCGGCGAGGAATGCCCCTGGATGTAAAGCAGATCGCCCGGGT
>JAJTGG010000027.1 GCA_021299355.1 Lysobacteraceae bacterium | reverse complement strand
GGGCGCTGCCAGTAGCCCTGCATGACCTGCGGACCCTTCACACATAGCTCGCCGATTTCGCCCTGCGGCAGGATGTTGCCATCGTCGTCCTTGATGCAGCAGTATGTCGAGGAAACAGGCAGACCGATGGCGCCATTGAATTCCTTTAGGTCGAGCGGGTTCATGCAGCAGGCCGGCGAGGTTTCGGTCAGGCCGTAGGCTTCAATCAGGGTCACCCCGGTCACTTTTTTCCATTTCTCCGCTACCGCTTTCTGCACGGCCATGCCGCCGCCCAAAGCGAGATGCATTCGGCTGAAGTCGAGCTTGTCGAATCCTGGGGTATTGAGCAAGCCATTGAAAAGGGTATTCACGCCGGTAATGGCGGTGAAATTGCTTTTCTTCAATTCTTTGACGAATCCGGGCATGTCGCGCGGGTTGGTGATCAGGTAGTTCAGGCCACCGAACTTCATGAACACGAGACAGTTCGCGGTCAAGGCGAAGATATGGTAAAGCGGCAGGGCGGTGATGATGACTTCGCTGCCTTCCTTGGCATTCTTGCCGATCCAGGAAGAGGACTGTTGCATGTTGGCAACCAGATTACTGTGGCTCAGCATGGCGCCTTTCGATACGCCGGTGGTTCCGCCTGTGTACTGGAGGAAAGCGATTTCATTCGGTTGGATGCTGACATGCGGCAATTTGTGTTTGGCGCCCTTGGCAAGCGCTTTGCGGAACCGGATGGCTTCAGGAAGATCGTAATCGGGCACAGCCTGTTTTACGTGCTTCAGAACGAAATCGACGACCAGGCCTTTCGGACCGAGCATCTCTCCGACGCTGGTGGTGATGACCTGTCGCACTTTTGTTTCGTGCAGGACTTCCTCGGCCGTGCAGGCAAAATTATCCAGAACCAGAAGCGCAACGGCCCCCGAATCGTTGAGTTGGTGTTTTAGCTCTCGCGCGGTATACATCGGATTGGTATTGACCACGGTCAGGCCGGCGCGCAGAACCCCGAAAATGGCGATGGGATACTGGAGCACGTTCGGCAGCATGATGGCAACGCGTTCGCCTTTCTTCAGTTTCAGTTCGTGAATCAGATAGCTGGCGAATTGCGCGCTCAGTTCATCGACTTCCCGGTAGCTGATGGTTTTTCCGAAATTACTGAAGGCCGGACGGTCGGCGAATTTGGAAATCGCTTTTTCCAGCACGGAAACGATCGAAGGGAATTCACTGATGTCGATGTCATGCGGAACATCGGAAGCGTAGCTGTCAAGCCAGGGACGGTTCATGCTCATGGGTTTCAGGTGTGCATCGGGATTAGCCCATTTGAGCATAAGCTCTAAATACTGGCAAGCCCGCACGAATGAAAAAAGCGGCCGGAGCTGCTTTTTTCATCAGGCGTTCACGCGGCTCAGCCGGCCTTGCGCGCTGCCAGCTGGCGCAGCACATAGTGCAGGATGCCACCGTGACGGAAGTACTCGACTTCCTTCGGCGTCAGCAACAGCACTTTGGCCTGGAAACGTTTGACCGATCCATCAGGCGCGGTGGCCTGAACGTCGGCAACTTTTCCGGCGCCGTCCTTTAGGCCGGTGATGTCGAAGCTCTCGTCACCCTTCAGTCCATGGCTGGCAGCGCTTTCACCATCGAGGAACTGCAAGGGCAGCACGCCCATGCCGACCAGGTTCGAGCGGTGGATACGCTCGAAGCTTTCGGCGATCACGGCCTTGACACCCAACAGGGTAGTGCCTTTCGCGGCCCAGTCACGCGAGGAACCCGTGCCGTATTCCTTGCCGGCGATGACCACCAGCGGCACACTCTCGGCTTTGTAGCGCATGGCGGCGTCGTAGATGGCGAGCTTGTCGTTGGACGGATAGTGGATGGTGTTGCCGCCTTCCTCGCCGCCCAGCATCAGGTTCTTGATGCGGATGTTGGCGAAGGTGCCGCGCACCATCACGTCATCATTGCCCCGGCGCGAACCATAGGAGTTGAAGTCGACCGGCTTGACACCTCGCGACTGCAGGAACTGGCCTGCCGGCGAGCTGGCTTTGATATTGCCGGCCGGCGAGATGTGATCGGTGGTGATCGAGTCCCCGAATAGGCCCAACAGACGGGCTCCACGGATGTCAGCGATGCTGCCGATGGCCATGCTCATGCCGTCGAAGTAAGGCGGGTTCTTGATGTAAGTCGAGTCGCCGCTCCAGGCGAAAATCTCGCCTTCGGGCGAAGCAATCTGGTTCCAGCGCGAATCGCCTTTGAATACGTCGGCGTAGTTCTTCTTGAACATTTCCGGACCTATTGAAGCAGCAATCGCATCACTGATTTCCTGGTTGCTCGGCCAGATGTCCTTGAGGAACACGTCAATGCCGGAAATGTCCTTGCCCAGCGGTTCACGGCTCAGGTCGATGTTCACGGTGCCGGCGAGGGCGTACGCGACCACCAGCGGCGGCGATGCCAGATAGTTCATCTTCACTTCGGCGTGAACGCGGCCTTCGAAATTGCGGTTGCCCGACAGCACCGAAGCGACGGTCAGGTCGCCTGCGGCGATGGCGGCGCTGACTTCCGGCGGCAGCGGGCCAGAGTTACCGATGCAGGTGGTACAGCCGTAGCCAACCACGAAAAAGCCCATGGCTTCGAGGTCCTTCAGCACATCGGCCTTCTTCAAATAGTCGGTAACCACCAGCGAGCCCGGTCCGAGCGAGGTTTTCACCCACGGCGCCGGTTTCAGGCCGCGTACCGCCGCTTTGCGGGCGAGCAGACCAGCACCCAGCATAACGGCCGGATTTGAGGTGTTGGTGCAGGAGGTGATGGCGGCAATCACTACCGCGCCGTCCTTCATTTCCACCGGCTGGCCGTTGATTTGGGTTTGGACCGTTCCTAATGTAGCCGTGACATCGCCACCTTCATTTTCGAACTTCGCGACATCGCCGTTTTTCGGTTTGCGGTTAACGGTCAGGGCCACCAGATTATCCGTGTAGTTCTGTTTCATGTCGGTCAGCAGTACACGGTCCTGCGGGCGTTTCGGGCCGGCCAGAGACGGTTTGACTTCGCCCATGTCCAGATGCAGTACCGCGCTGTACTCGGCTTCGGCATCGGTTCGCCACAGGCCTTGGACCTTGGCATAGGCCTCGACCAGATTGATCAGTGTTTCTTCTCGGCCGGACAGGCGCAGATAGTTCAGCGATTCGGCATCAATCGGGAAGATGCCGCAGGTCGCACCGTACTCCGGCGCCATGTTGGCGATGGTGGCGCGGTCGGCCAAGGGCAGGTGGTTAAGGCCGTCGCCGAAGAACTCGACGAACTTGCCGACCACGCCGTGCTTGCGCAGCATCTGGGTCACGGTCAGCACCAGGTCTGTCGCGGTCGCGCCTTCCGGCAGCTTGCCGGTCAGCTTGAAACCAACCACCTGAGGAATCAGCATCGAGCTCGGCTGGCCGAGCATCGCCGCTTCGGCCTCGATACCGCCGACACCCCAACCCAGCACGCCAATGCCGTTGATCATAGTGGTGTGTGAATCGGTGCCGAACACGCTGTCCGGGAAGGCGTACAGGGTGCCGTCGATGTCACGCTCCATGACTACGCGTGCGAGGTTCTCCAGGTTGACCTGATGCACGATGCCGGTATTCGGCGGTACGACCTTGAAGTTGTTGAAGGCTTTCTGGCCCCAGCGCAGGAAGCTGTAGCGCTCGCCGTTACGGGCGAACTCAATCTGGCCGTTTTCATCCAGCGAACTGGCCTTTCCGAAGGAATCGACCTGCACCGAGTGGTCGATGACCAGCTCGGAGGGAATCAGCGGGTTGATATTGGAAGCCGAACCGCCGAGCTTGACCACGGCATCGCGCATCGCAGCAAGATCGACCACGCAGGGCACGCCAGTGAAATCCTGCAAGACGACCCGTGCCGGCATGAAGGCGATTTCGGTATCCGGCTCCTGCTTGGCATCCCATTGGGCAACGGCTTCGATGGAAGCCTTGGTCACCGAAACGCCGTCTTCACAACGAAGCAGGTTCTCGAGCAGGATTTTCATTGAGTAGGGCAGTTTGCTGATGTCGAAGCGCTGGCCGAGCTTTTCCAGGCTGAAAATGGTGTAGGTCTGACCGTTGACGGTCAGGTGTTCGCGCGTGGCGAAGGAGTCGGACATGGGAGGCTCCTGAATAAGGGGGAAATGCAGACGGCATGGGACTTCGTCAGCCCAATATTATGCCCGATTCCGACCTGTTTTTGGTGCTTATTTCTCGACGAAAGCCCGCTCGAACACGTAATGACCGGCCTGTCCGATCTTGCTGGAGGCGATGAATCCCTTAGCGTCCAGAATGCGACGGAAGTCTGCCAGCATGCCCGGACTGCCGCAGATCATCGCGCGGTCGGTTTCCGGATTGAGCCCGGGGAATCCAAGGAAGCGGGGAATCTCGCCATTCTCGAGCAAGGTGGTGGCGCGGCCGTGCAAGGCAAACGGCTCACGCGAGACCACAGGGACGTAATGAAGCTGACGGCTGATTTGCTCACCGAGGTATTCATGACGAGGCAGCTCGTTTTTGAAATAGTCGGTGTAGGCTAGGTCTTTGGCATAACGTACGCCATGAACCACGACCACATGTTCAAATCGTTCGTAGGTTTCAGGGTCTTTGATGATGGCAAGGAAAGGCGCAAGACCGGTGCCGGTGGAAAGTAGATAAAGCACCTTGCCGGGATGCACATCGCTGATCAAAAGGGTGCCGGTCGGCTTGCGGCTGATCAGCAGGCAATCACCGGGCTGAATATGTTTCAGACGTGAGGTCAGCGGGCCGTTAGGTACCTTGATGCTGAAGAATTCAAGATGCTCTTCCCAGTTGGCGCTGGCAATGGAGTAGGCCCGGACCAGAGGCATGCCGTCAACTTCCAGCCCGATCATCACGAACTGGCCGTTGTTGAAGCGGAAACCGTCATCACGCGCGACCGTGAAGCTGAAGTACTGATCCGTCCAGTGGCGGACGTCCAGCACGGCTTCCTTGATGTAGGGTGATGTCATTAAAGTCTTTCCGATCAAAGGGATGGCGGGCCTATGTTGCGTGCAGACGAGGAAAAACCCTGGTGTATGATACGACGATTGCTGAACAGAGGGGCTTGATTCGGATCAAGTTCAAAGAAAATCAGATATTTATTGGTATTTGCTTGCGTCTTGCTGTATAGTGCGCTTACTGATTTTGCTTAGGGCCAACATGGCTTGTGGCCCGGTGCGGTAGATTTTGTGGTCCGCTTCATCGTTACATCGCGGTATTCCTAGCAAAACAGTCCTACTTTCGGGTGGGTTTTTCTCGTTTTATCTAGGAGTAATACTATGTCAGATCGTCAAATCGGTACCGTCAAGTGGTTCAACGATGCCAAAGGCTTCGGCTTCATCACCCCGGAAAGCGGCGAAGATGTGTTCGTGCACTTCCGTTCCATCCAGGGCAATGGCTTCAAATCGCTGAAAGAAGGCCAGAAAGTGAGCTTCAAGCTCGTGAAAGGCCAGAAAGGCATGCAAGCCGACGAAGTCAATCCTGAGTAATAAAAGACGTCCGCGTCTTACTGAAAACCCCGACACGTCGGGGTTTTTTTTCAATCATTCGAGGAACCCAGAGTAATGCAAATCAGCGAAAACAGCGTGGTCAGCTTCCATTACACCCTTACTGACAAAAACGGTCAGGTCATCGACAGTTCGGCTGGCCATGCGCCGCTGACCTATCTGCATGGCGTCGGTCAGATCGTGCCGGGACTGGAAAACGCATTGATCGGCAAGCAGGCCGGCGACAAACTCGATGTCGAAGTGGCCGCTGCCGAAGGTTATGGCGAACATCACGACTTCATGGTGCAGCAGGTGCCGCGCGAAGCCTTCCAGGGCGTCGATGACATCGAGCCGGGCATGCAGTTTCAGGCGCAGACGCCACAGGGTGGCATGACCGTGACCGTGACTGCCGTCGATGAAACGATTGTCACCGTGGATGGCAACCATCCGCTCGCCGGCAAGAATCTGTTCTTCGCGGTTGAAATCGTGACCGTACGCGACGCCACCGATGAAGAAAAGGCGCATGGACATGTGCACGGCGAGGGCGGTCATCATCATTGATGGGCCTAAACTCCCGTTCAAAAAAAAACACCGCCAAGGCGGTGTTTTTTTGGGCATGAAAAGTTTAAAAGGATTCAAAAATTCCTGCGGCACCCATGCCGGTACCGATGCACATGGTGACCATGCCGTATTTGGCCTTGGTGCGTTGCATGCCGTGCACGATGGTCGCGGTGCGGATGGCGCCAGTGGCACCCAACGGATGGCCGAGCGCGATGGCACCTCCGCAGGGATTGACCTTGGAAGCATCCAGTTTGCAGTCGCGGATGACCGCTAGCGCCTGCGCGGCAAACGCTTCGTTCAGTTCAATCCAATCCAACTGATCCTGATTCAGGCCGGCCTGCTTCAGGGCTTTCGGAATGGCGGCAATCGGTCCGATGCCCATGATTTCCGGGGCAACGCCGGCGACCGAGAAACTCACGAAACGGGCAATCGGTGTCAAACCGTAATCCTTGACGGCCTGCGCCGATGCCAAGAGTACGGCGCCGGCGCCATCCGACATCTGCGAACTGTTGCCTGCCGTGACCGATCCGCGGGCTTTAAATACCGGCTTGAGTTTGGCGAGTCCTTCAAGGCTGGTGTCCGCACGCGGACCTTCATCGTTGGCCAAGGTTTTATTGCGGGTAATGATGCGGGACCCTGCCAGATCGGCTGATTTCACGACCACGTCATAAGGCGATATTTCGGCGCTGAAGTGCCCGGACTGGATGGCGGCAAGGGCTTTCTGATGCGAACCGTAGGCGAAGGCGTCCTGATCTTCGCGCGATACGTTCCACTGCGCAGCCACGTTTTCGGCAGTAATGCCCATGCCATAGGCGATGGCAATATGGTCGTTCTCGAATATCGAGGGCGCCATTGCGATCTTGTTGCCCATCATCGGCACCATGCTCATCGATTCGGTGCCGGCGGCGATCATCAGATCGGCTTCGCCCAAACGTATGCGGTCGGCCGCCAGGGCAACGGCTTGCAGACCGGAGGAACAGAATCGGTTGATGGTCTGGGCCGATACAGATTGCGGCAAGCCGGCCAACAACGCGCCGATGCGTGCGACATTCATGCCTTGCTCGCCCTCAGGCATGGCGCAGCCAACGATGACGTCATCGATGCGTTCGGGATCGATTCCGGGGGCCAGCGCAACGACCTGCCGGAGGCAGTGTGCCAGCATGTCGGCCGGATGTACGCTCTTGAAAGCGCCACGCGGGGCTTTGGCCACTGGGGTACGGGTGGCAGCGACAATATATGCTTCTTGGATATTTTTCATGGCGGGTCCTGATTAATTGCGCAGCGGTTTGCCGTTCTTCAGCATGTAGGCGATCCGTTCCTGGGTTTTCGGCATCATCGCCAGTGCCACGAAGTGTTCGCGCTCCAGATCCAGCAGCCATTGTTCGTCAACCAGCGTGCCGCGGTCGACATCGCCGCCGCAGAGCACCGTGGCTATGCGGGTCGATACTTCCAGGTCGTGATCGGAAATGAAGCCGCCGGCATGCATGTTGGTTAGCATCATCCTGAAGGTGGCGATGCCGATGGATCCGGCAACGGGTATGGCTTTCGGCGCCACCGGCGGACGGTAGGCGGATTCGGCCATGGCCCGGGCCTGGGCCTTGGCGACATGCAGCAGCTCATAGGCATTGAATACAACGACATCGCCGTCGCGCGCCAACTTCAGTTCTTTGGCTTCCAAGGCGGATCCGGAAACCTTACCCATGGCGACTGCTTCGAAGTAGGGCTTCAGACCGGCGTGCACATCGCCGTTCGGCGGATTCAAACCGACGCGTACCGCGATTTCCTTGAGGCCGCCACCGGCCGGCAGCAGGCCGACGCCGGCTTCAACCAAGCCGATATAACTTTCCAGTGCGAACACCGTGCGTGCGGCATGCATCTGGAATTCGCAACCCCCGCCCAGCGCCATGCCGCGTACCGCCGCCACCACCGGAATCTGTGCATATTTGATGCGCATACTGGTGGCCTGGAACTGACCAATCATGGTCCGAAAGTCCTCGATACGGCCTTCCTGCAATGATGCCAGCACGCCAGACAGGTCGGCCCCGGCGGAGAACGGTTCCTTGGTCTGCCAAACCACCAGGCCTTGGAATTGCTGCTCTGCCAGATCGATGGCCTTCTGTACACCGGCAAGGACACCGTCACCGACGGTATTCATCTTCGATTTGAAACTGAGCACGCCGATGCCGTCGCCATCGTGCCATAGGCAGACGAAATCGTCTTCATAAGCGGTTTCGCCGGGCGCGAAGCGTTCACCGAGCAGCGGATCGGGATAGCGCTGGCGCGCATATACCGGATTTGCCGAGCGCGGCAACATCGTCGATTGCGATGCGCTGTAACTGCCGTCCTTACCATGCACGCCCTCCACAGCGGATACCCAGGCTGGCAAGGGCGCATGGCTCATGCTTTTGCCAGCGGCGATGTCTTCAGCGATCCAGGCGGCGACCTGCTTCCAATCGGCCGCCTGCCAGAGTTCAAGCGGCCCCAGATTCCAGCCGTAGCCCCAGCGTATGGCAAAATCGAGTTCGCGGGCACTGGCCGCGATATCGGCCAGATGGTAGGCACAGTAGTGGAACAGATCCCGGAAGCAGGACCAGAGGAACTGCGCCTGTGGGTGCGCCGAGGCCCGCAGCGCCCTGAACTTGGTCTGTGGATTGCGGTCCTTCAGGATGACAAGCACCTCAGGATCAACCTGTCCGGCACTCGGACGGTACTGCTTGCTGGCCAGATCCAGCACGTGGATTTCCTTACCGACTTTTTTGAAAATTCCCGCTCCGGTTTTCTGGCCCAAGGCCTTGGCGTCAATAAGCGTCTGCAGGAAATCGGGTACGGTGAAGTGCGGATGCCAGGGATCGGCGGGCAGGGTGTCGGCCATGGTTTTGATGGTCAAACCCATGGTATCGAGGCCGACCACGTCGCAGGTGCGGTAGGTCGCCGATTTCGGACGTCCGATGAGCGGGCCGGTCAGCACGTCGACTTCGTCGAAGCCCATGCCGAACTGGTCGGTGTGGTACAGGGTCGAAAGAATCGAAAACACGCCGATGCGGTTGGCGATGAAGTTCGGCGTATCCTTGGCGGTGACGACCCCTTTGCCCAGCGTGCTGACCAGAAAGGCTTCCAGCGCAAATAGCACAGCCGTATCGGTTATGGCGCAGGGAATCAGCTCCACCAGATGCATGTAGCGCGGCGGATTGAAGAAATGCACGCCGCAGAAGCGATGGTGCAGGGATTCATCGAGCACTTCGGAGAGCGCGTTTATCGAGAGCCCGGATGTATTCGAGGCCAGAACCGCCCGGGGACCGACAAACGGCAGAATCCTCGCATATAGGGATTTCTTCCAATCGATGCGCTCGGCAATGGCCTCAATGATCAAGTCGCAGCCTTTCAGGCGCTCGAGATGTTCGTCATAGTTGGCAGGTTCGATGTTCTGTACAAGGGCTTTGCTGGCCAGCGGAGCAGGGGACAATTTGCCCAGATTGGCCAGTGCCTTGCCGACCACGGCATTCTTGTCGGCAGCTTCGGCCGGGAGGTCGAAGAGGATGACCGGCACACCGGCATTGGCCAGGTGGGCAGCAATCTGCGCGCCCATGACGCCGGCGCCGAGGACGGCGACTTTCTTGAAACGGTAATCAGACATCGGAATACTCCATTAATCAGGCTCTGAGGCCGGCTTGGGCAAAGGTGATGAGGTGCTGCGCGGCTTTCTCGCAGTGGGCTTTTTCGGTCACGCCGGGCTGACGCCGGATGAGACCGAAGTCCGCCATCGCATAGGTCAGTGCCCCGGCGGTGAAGTCCATTCGCCAGTAAAGCTCTTCTTTGCTCAGTTGCGGTAAACAGTTCGCGATGGCTTTGGCGAACTCGCGCAGGACCTGACCATAGTTCTCGGACAGGAAATTACGCAGGCCATCATTCTTCTCCGCATAGGCGCGGGCAAGAACGCGAACGAAGGAGGCGCCGTGCCGGTCGAGGGTCAATGCCAGCGCAGGCTGGATGAAGGCAAGCAGGATACCGTTCAGATCGGCAGGATCCCTGGCGATGCTCTCGGAAAGAGCGCTCAGGCGTTTTTCGCTCATTTCATCCATGCGGTGCTTGAACACTTCATGCACCAGATTTTCCTTGGAACCGAAGTGGTAGTTGACCGCAGCGATGTTGACATCCGCTCGGGAGGTCACCTGCCGCAGGGAGGTGCCCGCGAATCCGTGCTGCGCAAACAGGTCTTCAGCCGCATGCAGAATGCGTTCTTTCGTGTTGAAATGGTTTGTCATGCCTTCCTCGGAACGAATTAAACGATTGTTTCAATCGTATGCTTGTAAGAGTTCGGGGTCAAGTCAGTACGGTAGATGCTTGAATTTCCATTGAAAGCTGGTGTTGTCTGCGGCCGCTCAAGGCTAAAAAATGCTAAAATAACCGTTTCACCGACCCCCAAGAACCGGAGCAGCCCCATGGCCATCGAACGTACCATTTCCATCATCAAACCCGACGCCGTCGCCAAGAACGTCATCGGCCAGATCTACAGCCGTTTCGAGAACAACGGCCTGAAAGTCGTCGCCGCCAAGATGAAGCACCTGTCCCGCCGCGAGGCTGAAGGTTTTTATGCCGTTCACCGCGAGCGTTCGTTCTTCAATGCGCTGGTTGAATTCATGATTTCCGGCCCGGTCATGATCCAGGTCCTCGAAGGCGAGAATGCCATGCTCAAGAACCGCGAGCTGATGGGCGCCACCAATCCTAAAGACGCTGCCCCGGGCACCATCCGTGCCGATTTCGCCGAGTCCATCGATGCCAATGCCGTGCATGGTTCCGACAGTCTCGAAAACGCCGCCATCGAAATCGCCTACTTCTTCTCCGCCACGGAAGTCAGCGCGCGCTGAGCCATGACCGACGCGGCCAAAGTCAATCTGCTCGACCTGGACCGTGACGGTCTGGAACGTTTTTTCGCCGACGAGCTCGGCGAGAAGCGTTTCCGTGCACATCAGGTGATGAAGTGGATGTACCACCGCCACATCTGTGATTTCGCCGAAATGAGCGATCTTGGCAAAGATCTGCGGGCCAAGCTGGAGGAGCGAGCGGTGGTCATGCCGCCACCCGTAATCCTCGACAAACCCTCCGCTGACGGCACTCACAAGTGGCTGCTCGGGATGGATCAGGCCAATGCCATCGAGGCGGTGTTCATCCCCGACAAGGGCAGGGGCACGCTCTGTGTTTCGAGCCAGGTCGGCTGCGGCCTGAACTGCCAGTTCTGCTCAACCGCGACCCAGGGATTCAACCGCAACCTCAGTACCGCCGAAATCATCGGCCAGGTTTGGGTCGCCGCCAAACATCTGGGCAACGTGCCCCACAGACAGCGCAAACTCACCAATGTGGTGATGATGGGCATGGGCGAACCCTTGCTCAATTTCGATAACGTGGTCCGGGCCATGAGCATCATGCGCGATGACTACGGCTTCGGTCTGGCAAATAAGCGCGTCACTCTCTCGACCGCCGGCCTGGTTCCCATGATCGACCGCCTATCAGAGGTCAGTGATGTTTCTCTGGCAGTTTCCCTGCATGCGCCGACTGATGAACTGCGTACTGAGCTGGTGCCCCTGAACAAAAAATACCCGATCGAGGAACTGCTGGATGCCTGCGTACGTTACGCACTGCGTAAACCGCGCACGTCGATTACCTTTGAATACACCATGATGCAGGGTGTGAATGACCTTCCCGAGCACGCCCGTGCTCTGGCAAAACTCATGCGTCGGATCGATGCCAAAGTCCAGCGCGCCAACACCGCCAAGGTCAATCTGATCCCGTTCAATCCCTTCGCCGGAACCCGGTTCGAACGTTCCGAAGAATCACGAATCCGCGACTTCCAGAAACTTTTGCTCGACTCAGGTGTCTTAACTATGGTCAGAAGAACCCGTGGCGACGATATCGATGCCGCCTGCGGCCAGCTGAAAGGACAGGTGATGGACAAAACCCGCCGTCAGGCCGAGTTCAAACGGAAATCGCACATCGACAGCATCACTCGGATAAACTGAAGCTATGGATCCCATTCAAAACCCCCTGTTCCGAGA
Organism: Lysobacteraceae bacterium; assembly: GCA_021299355.1. Taxonomy (GTDB): domain Bacteria; phylum Pseudomonadota; class Gammaproteobacteria; order Xanthomonadales; family Xanthomonadaceae; genus Arenimonas. The sequence continues at coordinate 17,052 of JAJTGG010000027.1, read as the reverse complement.
GCCCATCGGCATGACCTTCCGGGCCAAACGTGAACTCATGGACCTAAGCGTTGAAGATGCCGCGAAAGCCCTCAAATTCGGAACCCATCTGATTGAGGCGATTGAACACGAGGAATGGCAGAAACTCGGAGCCCCGATTTATGCCAAGAGCTATATCAATTCCTACATCAAGCTACTGGGCTTGAGCGAAGAAATCCGTAATGAAATCCCGGGCATGACTGCGACGCCTCAACTTAAAGCCATCACGTATGCCAAAATCGAGCCGGCACGGCGCTCGCCGAAATGGCTGCTGCCGGCGGTCAGTCTGATTGCCGTGGCGGCGCTGGTGGCCTACATAAATCTCCGGCAATCGCCTTCGGAGGCAGTATCACTGGATGCGCTGGTCGGGCAAACGGTTGCTCACGAGAACCAGGCGATACGGGCCGCCGTCGTCATCGATGGCCAGAGCAATTTTCCGGAGACTGGTCCAAAATCCGAACTGCTGGCCGCATCCCCTGTCAAAGCCAATGAAATGCTTATACGCAGCAGCCAGCAAAGCTGGGTCGAAGTACGTGGCAAAGACGGTTCGGTCCTGTTCAGCGGAACACTCGGCGGCACCGCGGAATTCCGACAGGATCCCGCCAAAGTCGGTAAAATCACCGTTGGCAATGCCAGCACAGCGGAAATCACTCTGGGTGGCGTCAAGCTCGACATCTCACCCTTGATCCGCGACGAAGTGGCCCGCTTCACTCTCTCCGATGACGGAAAACCGACAGCTACCGATCCCGTCCCGACTCCAACCCTCCCGAACGAATAATCAATCCTTATGTCCGACCAATACGACGAACACGAACAGAGCGAACGCGTCAAACAATGGCTGCTGAAGAACGGCTCTAACCTGCTGACCGGCATTCTACTGATCATCGCCGCCATCAGCGGCTGGTACTGGTGGCAAGGTCGGCAGGCCCAGCAATCCCAGGAAGCCGGTACCCAATACCATACCTTCGTTCAAGCAATTGACAAGCCCGATACCGCCAAAGCCATCGTGCTCGGTGAGGCCATCATCACCAATTATGCGGATTCCGACTTCGCTTTTCTGGCCGCCTTGCGTCTTTCCCGGATCCACGCCGAGCTCGGCAAATACGATCTGGCCACTGCGGCAATGGACAAAGCCGCCAAGGTGGCATTGAACGACCAGAACCGTGAATTGGTCAACATCCGTAAAGCCCAGCTGTTGTTGTCGCAAGGCAAAACGGCCGAGGCCGCCAAAGCCGCCGACGCCATCAAGGCCGTCGCTTATCCGGCTTCATTGGCGGAATTGAAAGGCGATCTGGCCATGCTCTCCGGGAAGTCCGATGCCGCTGCCGATTTCTACCGGCTAGCTTTGCAGCAACTTAGTGCCGATGCTGGATCACGTGGACTGATAGAAATGAAACTGACCGATGCCGGCGGAAGCGCTGACAAACCCAAGGAGATCCGCTGATGGTTCGCAAACTGATCTTACTCTGCGCTGCGCTGACGCTGTTGCAAGGTTGCTCGACCGTCACCGGAATTTTCAAGTCGGATAAGGAAAAGGCATCCGAACCGGCAGAGCTCACCGACATCAGCAATCCGATCGTGATCCGAAAGCTCTGGTCGGTATCGGCCGGGCAGGGAGAAGCTGAACTTGCAATCCGCCAGAAGCCGGTCGTGGACGGAGATACGTTGTTTGCCGCGGATTCGGCCAACCAGCTTGTAGCCATCGACAAGACCACCGGAAAAATCAAATGGAAGGCTACGCCGAACAAAGAGGCCGCTTCCGGTGGCTGGAAATTCTGGCAGAAACCCACACAGCCATTCGCCTTGACCGGAGGTCCTGCGGTGTATTCCGGCCTGGTGGCACTGGGCGGACGTAATGGCGAGGTATTCGCCTTCAATGCTGCGGATGGCTCGGTGCTTTGGAAAACCATGGTCAGTTCGTCTGTGATCAGCGCCCCGTTGATCACCTTCGATACCGTGATTGTGCGTGCCAATGACGGCAAGGTATTCGGTCTGGATTTGTCTACCGGCGAGAAACGCTGGCAATTCGACCGCGGCCTGCCGACGCTCAGCGTTCGCGGAAACAGCGCTCCGGTGCTCGGGCCCGGCCTGATATTCGTGGGTTATGAAGATGGCACGCTGATTGCATTGCGCCAACAGGATGGCCAGCGCGTCTGGGAACAACTCATCGCCAAGCCCGACGGCCGGACCGAATTGGACCGGATGTCGGATATCGATGGTGAAATCCAAGTCGGTGACCGTGAGGTTTTCGCCAGCTCATATCACAACTCCACAATGGCCATCGCATTGAATAACGGCCAGCCCATCTGGGTCCGCGAAATCGGGGGCTATGCGGGCGTTGCGATGCTTTCGGACCGCATCATTGTCGGAGACCGTGATAGCAACCTGTGGGCGCTCGACCGTAACAGCGGTTCCGACTTCTGGAAGCAAAGTGCGTTTCTGCGCCGCAGCATCACCACGCCGGTCGTACATGGCACCTATATCGTCGTCGCCGATGCCGAAGGCTATGTGCACTGGCTGGACTCCGCGAGCGGAGATGTCAAGGGCAGGGTCAAGGTCGGTGGTGCCGTGCGCGGCAGCCCGGTAGTTTCCGATGACGGCATCCTGTTCATTCAAAACGTCGACGGTCAATTGTCCGCGTTCAGTCTGGCGCAATAAACATGCTGGATATGGTGGCATTGGTTGGACGCCCGAATGTGGGCAAGTCCACCCTGTTCAATGGCTTGACACGGACTCGTGATGCGCTTGTGCATGATGAACCCGGCGTCACCCGTGACCGCCATTACGGCATCTGCCGCCTGAACCCGGAGCATCCGTTCATCGTCTGTGACACCGGCGGTTTGTCTGGTGATGATGAAGGCTTGGCCGGAGCAACGGCTAAGCAAAGCTGGCAGGCCGCTTCCGAAGCGGCTGTCATCGTCTTCGTCGTTGATGCCAAGTCCGGACCGGAAGTGCTCGATTTCGACATCCTTGCCGGTCTGCGCAAGCTCGGTAAACCGATGGTGCTGGCCATCAATAAGACCGACGGTAAAAATACCGAAGACGCGATCCATGATTTCGCCAAATTCGGTTTCGCCCATGTGCTTCCGATGTCGGCCGCCCATCAAAGAGGGGTTCCGGAGCTGCTGGAGCTGCTCGCCGGGCTTTTGCCCGAGCACCAGACTGAAGAGCCGGTTGAAGACGACGGAGCACTGCGTCTGGCATTCATCGGGCGTCCTAATGTCGGCAAATCCACGCTGGTCAACCGCCTGCTCGGAGAGGAGCGGGTCATTGCCTCCGATGTGCCTGGCACCACCCGCGATTCCATTTCGGTCGATCTGGAACGCGATGGCCGCGACTACCGTCTGATCGATACCGCCGGTCTGCGACGGCGCGGTAAAATCGAAGAAGCAGTTGAGAAATTTTCCGTATTCAAAACCCTCCAATCCATCCAAGACTGTCAGGTCGCCGTGGTCATGTTGGATGCCGGCGAGGGCGTTACCGAACAGGACGCCACCGTACTCGGCCACGTACTGGAAGCGGGCAGGGCGCTGGTCATCGCTGTCAACAAATGGGACAACCAGAGCAATTATCAACGGGAACAGACCAAGTCCTTGCTCGAGCGCAAGCTTTCGTTCTGTACCTGGGCACCGATTGTGACTATTTCCGCCAAACATGGCACCGGCATGGCCGAGCTGTTCAAGGCCATTCACAAGGCCTATGACAGCGCGACCCGGCAGTTCACTACTGCCGAAGTCACCAAAGCCATCGAAATCGCCTATGTGGCGTTTCCGCCACCAGTGGTACGCGGGCATGTGGCCAAAATGAAGTACGGTCATCCGGGCGACACCAATCCGCCGACTTTCATCGTTCACGGCAACCGCCTAAAAACGTTGCCCGACAGTTACCGCCGTTACCTGGAAAACTTCTTTCGGAAACGCTTCAAGTTGGTCGGCACCCCGATCCGTTTCGTGTTCAAAGACGGCGACAATCCGTATGAAGGCAAGAAAAACGTGCTGACCGAGCGCCAGCTCGAAAAGCGCAAGCGTCTGATCCGGCATCACAAACGGAACAAATAAGCGCATGCCGGTCACCGACATTTCACCGGCTCGAGCCCGCGAACTGCAACAAAATGGCTGCCTTTTGATTGACGTGCGTGAACCCGCAGAGTGGGCCGCCGGCATGGCCGAGGGCGCCCGGCCCGTCTCCAAATCCGAACTTGAATCCCAAGCCTGCCACCATCTGGAATCCTACGGCCAGGCAGCCATTTTGATCTGTGCCGGCGGCAAGCGATCGGATGCCTGCGCAGCGGAACTCCAGCGTCAGGGCTATACCGCACTGTATTCGGTACTGGGTGGCACCCAGGCCTGGATAGACGCCGGGTTACCGGTTTCCCCGTATAGCGCCAGCGACTTCGACCGGCGTTATGCCCGACAGATGATCCTCCCGAATGTCGGGCGGGAAGGGCAGCAGAAATTGTCCAATTCGAGGGTTCTCATTGTCGGAGCCGGCGGACTCGGTTCACCCTGTGCGTTCTACCTGGCCGCAGCCGGAATCGGGCATATCACCATTGTGGACGATGATCTCGTTGATTTAAGCAATCTCCAGCGGCAAATTCTGCACAAGAACAGCAATATCGGTCAAAATAAGGTAAATTCAGCAAAAAGCACCTTGAATGACCTAAATCCTACGATTTGCATTGATATTCATAAAGACCGAATCACGACTATCAATATCAGTAATTACCTTAATAATATAGATTTAGTTATTGATGCAACTGATAATTTCAATTCAAGATATGCCATATCCGATGCCTGTGCACGTCGTGGCATTCCCTGGGTCTACGGTGCCGTACATCGGTTTGAAGGGCAGGTGAGCCTGTTTACGGCCTCCATTCCAGACGGTCGCGGCCTGTGCTACCGATGTCTGTTTCCGGAGTCTGTCGATGGGCCAGATGCGCCAAATTGCACCGAGGCCGGTGTTATGGGCGTAGCACCTGGCCTGATCGGTGTTTTGCAGGCCTCAGAAGCCATTAAACGCATTCTAGGAATCGGCCAATCGCTTACAGGACGATTGCTGCATATCGATTTACTGTCCATGACCACGCACGACACCCAAATGCAGCCTGATCCTGAGTGCCCGATTTGTGGCAGTAATGGCGGAGCAGGTGCCCCGTAACCCATTGTTTATACGTCATTACGCATACATATCGGTATACTATACTTCGCATAATGTATATTATGTAAGATAATCTAGGTATGCCACCAACGTTTCCTGAGATGGCCCTAAACTGTACCCTGACTATGCAGCCACCTCCCCCAAACTTCACCTTGCTCATTCTTGGCGCGACCGGTCTGGTCGGTTCGCAGTGCTTGAAGCTTGCGCTGTGCGATTCACGCATATCCCGGGTTATTGCGCCGACACGACATCCTATCCCCGCGCATCCCAAGCTGATCAATCCTGTGCTTGATTTCGAAAATTTGCCTGAAGCCGACTGGTGGAATGCTGATGCCGCTGTCTGTGCGCTGGGAACGACCATCAATTTGGCGGGCAGCAAAGAAGCTTTCAGAAAGGTCGATGCTGGCTATGTTATGACCAGCGCCCGATTGTTACGGGATGCAGGTTGCGCGCGTTTCGTGCTGAACTCCTCGCTGGGCGCGGACGAACGATCCCGTAACTTCTACCTGAAAGTCAAAGGCGAAGCCGAAGCAGGTCTGATGTCCATGAATTTCAAGGCGTTAACCCTGGTTCGCCCGTCCTTGTTGGCTGGTGGACCGCGCCCGGAGCGTCGCTGTGGCGAGGAACTCGGATTATGGCTTGCCAGGTGTCTGGGGCGCCTGATTCCGGCGAAATACCGGCCTGTGCAGACGAGCACCGTCGCCGCTGTGATGCATGAAGCCGCCCTATCGGAACGTCAGGGTCTGTCCATCATCGAATCCGGCGATCTGCAGAATTACTCGACCGGAAAATCATAGGCCTCGTCCGGCAACGGACCGGCTTTCCAGGTGAAGTGCCACCACTCCAGCGGGTAATTCACGAAGCCTTGGGCCGCCATTGCCTTCAGCAGCAGGTCACGGGACTCTTTCTGGGCCGGACTTGCACCGGGCCAATCGGTATTGGCCCGAATGCCGAAATAATCAAAAGTTGTCCCCATGTCCACCGGCCGACAAGGTGCGGCACGGCAATCGAGCAGTCCGATATCCGCAGTGGCGCCTTTGCTGTGCCCGGATTTCTCGGCGATGTAATCCGGCACCAGTTGCGATTTATCCAGTTCCGGATAGTACAAGGCCTTGCTGGCCGGGTCATCCGGCGCGTTGGCCCAGACCATGAATTCGGCCACCGCGTGTTTTGGCCGGTAGCAATCGAAGACAATCAGGCCGTAGCCCCTGCCCCGCAGATCGGTCTCGACGGCGGCCAATGCCCGCGCGGCGGGGTCATGCAAAAGGCACTTGCCTGCCCGATACCCGGTCACCGGCTTACCCGTGAAGTTGTTTGCCGTGGCGTAGCGGATATCCAACGCATCAACAGGAACAGAACTGCAGTTTTCATCCATCTTCCGTGGGCGACATCGGCTTTCTGATTATACTGTCCTTATGCAGAATAATTTCCCGAACGGACGCATCCGATGATCCAAAGCGCCTGGGCTTATGTCGGACTCCTCCTGGTGTGTGCCGGCGTGTTTCCGCTCCTCGAAAAACGGATGGCATGGCGTATTTTTACGGTTCTGCCGCCGATTGTTCTAACCTATCTTGCCGTCACCGCACTGTCTGTCGCTGGCTTCTGGCAAGCCGACGCGGACATGGCGGCGGCGCGCAAACAGATTCTGGATTGGCTGTTGCCGGCCTTGATGTTCCTGCTGCTGGTCAATTGCGACATGAAAGCCATCATTGCGCTGGGGCCGCGCATTCTGCTGGGCTTCGCGTGTGCCACCCTGTCGATTCTTCTGGCGTTTCTCGCCGTATTCGCCTTACTGCGCGGCTGGCTTCCCTCGGATTCATGGCAGGTGCTGTCTTCCGTTTCCGGCGGATGGATCGGCGGAACGGCCAACATGGTGGCGGTTTCGCAAGCGGTAGGCATCCGTCCGGAGTCCATGGCCAATGCCCTGCTTACCGATGCGATCTGTTATGCGGTTTGGGTTCTAGTGCTTTTTGCCAGCGTGCCACTGCAAATGCGCTTCAACCAACGAAACCGGTCGGTGGTCATGGTGGACCTGCTTGCACCAGCCGCTTCTGGTCATGATGGCCCCAGACAGCTCGACACTGGCCTCATTCTGCTCTGGCTCGGCCTGGGACTAATCGTCGGAAATGCGGCTCATGTCATGGCCGCCGCACTACCGTCCTCGCCGGTGCTCAGCACGGGCTCCTGGACCATGTTGCTGGCCACGGGCTTGGGGCTTGCAGCCTCATTTACCCCGTTGCGAAGCCTTGCCGGTTCAATGGCGGTGTCGAATGCCCTGCTTGCCGTGGTCGTGGCGGCTTTGGCCTCCGGTGCCGATTTTTCCGGCATGAGTCAGGCCCCGCTTTACATCCTCTGCGGCTTTCTGGTGCTGGGCATCCATGCCGTGCTGATGCTTCTCGCTGCCCGGCTGTTTAAATTCGATCTGGCCCTTTGCGGCATCGCGTCTCTCGCCAATATCGGCGGCGTGGCTTCAGCACCCTTGCTGGCGGCAACCTATGCCCCCGCACTGGCTCCGATTGGCGTTTTACTGGCCATGCTGGGCTATCTGCTTGGAACCGGTGGCGGCCTGCTGCTGGCCCGTATATTCCAGATGATGGGAGTCTGAGAATGACCAAGCTCCGCCCTGCCCTTGCTGCCTTGTTCTTGGTCATCGCGCCGTTTTCATGGGGCTATGAGCCGCCGGAACCAAATTGGAATGCCATCGGTTTAAACGCCGAAAAACAGTCCGCCACTTATTGGCTGCAGCGCAGCCCTGAGCTCGATAAGGTGCTGCTGCAGGCGACGACGATTCAGGACCGCAACCGCCGCCTACTGGCCTCCGAGCCCGGCATGGCCGATTGGAGCACATGGCCGAATCATGTTCCGGCCGCCGCCATTCGACAACGCATCGAAGTCCTGTCGAAACGACCGGGTACGTCCCTGTTCAAAACGGCGGATACGTCGATTTCTTCCGAAGACATCGACGCCTGGTTGGATAATCTCGACCTTGCAAACATCCAGGATGCCGATGACCGGCTGTTTGGCATGGTCGTCAAGCGAAGTGCGCTCCGCCGATTTCCGACCGATCAGCGTGCCTTCGACAGCAAAGGCGGTATAGACATCGACCGCCTGCAGGAATCCGCCGTTTTTCCGGGAACACCGGTGGCCGTCCTGCATGAATCCAAGGACAGGAAATGGCTTTTCATCCAATCGCAGAACTATGCCGCTTGGGTAAATGCGGATGCGGTCGGTCTCGCCTCCCGACAGATCGTCATGGCGCATGCCCAAAAGCAACCACGCCGTATTGTCACGGGTAGCCAGATCAGAACCGTATTCCAGCCGGACTCCACACAGGTCTCCGAGCAGGTTCTGGACATGGGCAGCAGTCTTCCGCTGCGCACGGATTGGCCGCTGTCAAAGCCGGTCAACGGCCAGGGCAGTCTGGGTGCATGGATCGTCGATTTTCCGCTGCGTCTGGACAACGGCATGCTGCATTTCAAACCGGTTCTGATTGCACGCTCCGCAGATACCGCCGAAGCGCCGCTGGCGGCCACCCGCGGCAATCTGATCCGCCAGAGCTTCAAGTTCATCGGCGAACGCTACGGCTGGGGTCACGATTACAACGGGCGTGACTGCAGCGGTTTTGTGTCTGAAACCTACCGGTCACTCGGAATCCTGCTCCCGCGAAACACCGGCGAACAGCAGCGCATGGGAACCTACGGACGGATTGCGTTCACTCCGGAAATGACCCGGGTGCAACGTCTTGAAAAAATCCACCGGCTTCGCATCGGCGATCTTGTCTTTATCCCTGGACACGTCATGCTGGTCATCGGCCAGGACAGTCATGGCCCATGGGTAATCCATGATTCGCAGAATAGCGGCGTGGTCATTGGTGGTCAATTCCATCGGTTACCGACGAATGGGGTTGCGGTTACGCCTTTATTGGCGATGGCCAGTGGCCCCGAAAAGTCCTACATCGAGGCCATTACCGCGGTACAGCGCATCTTTCCGGAAGGCGGCTGAGTATGCGCATCCGCGCGTTCAGAACAGGCCTGTTGCGCATTCCCTTACGCACGCCTTTCAAAACGGCGGTGCGGACGGTTGATTCGATCGAGGATGCCGTCCTCCTGTTTGAAACCGACAGTGGCCTCTTCGCTTACGGCGAGGCACCGCCGACGGTGGCCATCACCGGCGACAGCCTCGCCGGCATTCTCGACGCCCTGCAAAACACCCTTGGCCCTGCATTGCTCGGTCGCGATGTTCGGGACATCTCGGGCAATTGCGGCATTGTCCAGAACGCCCTTCCGAAAAACACCAGTGCCAAAGCCGCGGCTGAAATAGCGCTATACGATCTGTACGCTCAGTCACGCGACCTGCCCCTTTATGAGGCGCTTGGCGGCGGTACGCCCCGTCTGACCACCGACCTGACCATCAGTGTCAATGACACCGCCATGATGATTGCCGACTGTGAAAAAGCCATCGGGCGTGGATTTAAGGCTCTGAAAATCAAGGTCGGCAAGCAACCTGAAGACGATGTCGGCCGGTTGCAGGCCATCCATCGTGCCGTCGCCGGTAGGGCGACGCTGCGCATCGATGCCAACCAGGGATGGACCGCGGACCAGACCATTGCCGTACTGCAGGCCTTGGATGCCGCCGGCCTGGACTTCGATCTCATTGAACAGCCCGTTGCCGCCGATGATATCAAGGGCATGCAGATCATCAAGGCCGCCAAATCACGCATACCGCTGATGGCCGACGAAAGCGCATTTGATCTGGCCCAGGTCAAGGCCCTGCGTGCGGCGTCGGCAGCCGATATCATCAATATCAAGCTGATGAAGTCCGCAGGCCTGTCCAATGCCATTGCCATCGCCGATTACTGTGCCGCGCAGAACATGGAATGCATGATGGGTTGCATGCTGGAGGGCGGCATCAGTGCCGCCGCCGCTGTGCATCTGGCCATTGCCAAGAGCTCGGTCATCAGTCGTATCGATCTTGATGGCCCCTCTCTGGGCTGTTTCGATCCGATTGACGGCAACGTACGATTCGATGATGCTGTCATAACGGTTTCCGACCGCCCCGGATTGGGCATACAGGCGCCGGCCAACATTTCCTGGTTTGAATGATGCGAAAACTTCTCTTTCCGCTGCTCTTGTCTTTCGCTCCGCTCGCCACGGGTAAAGCTGCCGTTCCCTCGCCATGGGCAAGCGAAGGCACCCAGATGGTGCTGGTCATTGCGCCGGATTGGCAAACGGCAAGCGGCCATCTGCGGACCTTTGAGCGCCGGAATGGGCAATGGCACGCCGCCGATATCGATTTTCCGGTAAGCACCGGTAAAAACGGCGCGGGCTGGGGTCTCGGCCTGCATGAATCCCCGAATGACGGGCCGTTCAAGGTCGAAGGCGATGGCAAAGCCCCCGCCGGGATCTTCCAAATCGGTATGGCATTCGGTCAGGCGGCATCGCTGACAACGGGTCTTGGTTACCAGGCGATGACCCCCGATGACTGGTGCATCGACGTCAATGCTTCTCCGCTTTATAACCGCATCGTATCCGTCCGTGATGTCGGGCCGGAAGCCATAGCGGGTTCAAGCGAGCCCATGCGCCGCGACATTCACAGCGGCGATCATCTCTACAACAAAGGCTTTGTGATCGTCCACAATCCGGAAAACCGGCCCAAGGGCGGCAGTTGTATTTTCGCCCACCTTTGGCGTTCACCCGGCGCCGCAACGGCAGGCTGTACCGCCATGACCGAGCCCGACATGGACCGCCTACTGCTCTGGCTGAATCAGGCGAAAAACCCGGTGTTTGTCCTCTTGCCCGACACCGAATTCCAACGTTTTAAAACCCCTTGGCAACTGCCCGACCTGAGCCTGAACAAATGAAATTGACTGCCTCGACACGTGTATTCCTCGGCCTGATTCTGGGCGTCATGACCGGCATCGGGATGAGCCGTTTCACTCCGGATGCGGTATCGGCCGCATCGGCTGTGGCTCAACCCATCGGCAAGCTGTGGTTGAATGCCCTGCAGATGACCATTGTGCCCTTGGTGGTGTCCTTGCTGGTGGTTGGCATCAACCAAGCCAATGACATCGCCACTTCCGGCCGGATTGCCCGCAAAGCCCTGGTCTGGATTGTCAGTCTGTTGTTTCTGGCTGGGCTGGCGACGGCCATTACAGCCCCTTTCCTGCTCGGTTTCATGGCGCATAATCCTGAGCTGATGGATGTGCTCAAATCAGCGGCCAGCCCCGCTCTGCCGCCGCCGGCGGGGGATTGGACCACCACCCTCATTCCGACCAATGTGCTGGCTGCGGCCGTAACCGGCGCCATAGTACCTTTGGTGGCATTCACCCTGTTGTTCGCCTTCGCGCTGACGCAAGTCCAAGCGGAACGCCGCGCCCTCATCGTCAATTTCTTCCAAGGCATCGCCGACACCGTCATCCGCATGGTGCATTGGATTCTTCTTGCAGGCCCCATCGGGGTTTTTGCATTGATTTTGCCGATCAGCGCCCAAGCCGGCGGTAGCGTCATTCAGGCACTCGGTACCTATATCGGCATGCTTTGCGTCCTGTATCTGGGCATTACCGCCATTCTCTATGGCATCGCGCGCATCGGCAATGGCGACCCGCTGCTGCATTATGCCAGAGCGATATTGCCGGCCCAGGTGGTGGCGATGAGCACCCAATCCTCGGTGGCGACGCTTCCGGCCATGGTTGAAAGTGCCGGAAAACTGGGTTATCCGGGTCAGGTCACCGGTCTCGTTCTGCCTTTGGCGGTATCGCTGTTCCGCATCACCAGCCCGATCCAGTATCTCGGCGTGGTCTCGTTCATCGCCTGGGCTTATGGCATCGAGTTGCCCTTGCTGACCGTGGCAATCTGCGTTGCCCTGTCCGTGGTGATTTCAATCGGTTCGGTCGGCTTGCCCGGGCAGGCTATTTTCATGGGCACCAATCTCCCGGTGGTACAGGCTGCCGGCCTGCCGGTAGAGCCTCTGGGTCTGTTGGTTGCGGTCGACATGATCCCCGACATCTTCGCAACACTGGGCAATGTCACGGCTGATCTGACCGTTACCAGCCGGGTCGCACGGGCGGAATCGGCAGCACTTCAGCCGCCTCAGGACATTCCGGGGGCATAGAAATCAGGGTTGCCACAGGCGCTTACAAAGCGGTATTGGAATGATTATTTTCTGCTGACCGTATCCCGCACCGATTGTGTCAGCCAGGGCATCAATGACGCCCACGGCAGACTGACCTCCGGTGCCCCGGCAGCATAAGGCGCAACTTCGTAGGGATTGAACGACAAGGTCAGTTTGCTGCGATCGAACTGCCAATGCGCCGTGTCGATGACCAGCTTCTTGAGGTCTGCGCGGGAATCGATGTAATAGGAATCTGCAAGCTCTTTCTTCAGCTGCTTTTCGACCAGCGCCGTCAGACCGTCCTGCCACTGGTTGCCCTGAAAGATATCGGCGGCAAGCATCGGTCGTGCTTCCGGAAGGTAGAAATGCTGCGTGCTATAGCTGCTGACGGGGTGCGCGGCGCCATGACCGTAGAAGTAGGAGGAAGTTCCGGTACTGAGCAGCATCGACAGGCTACCGATGAACCGCCGTCCGGTTTCGGAATCTGAAGCGGCATCGACGACCTTGCCGGAAGAAGCAATGTCCTTGCGCAGCCAGCGATCAATCAGAACCGCAAGATTTTTCTTTTCATGGGCGGCCTGCCCCAGATCGACTGCCGGGAAATAGGTGACGTTCTGGGCGTACTTGATCCATTCCACTTCGGCATTGGATTGACGGACGCCATATATGCTTACCGGATACAGAACGATGTCTCCGGTAACGGAATCCGGCCCCTCGAACAGCGCGATCCGATCTTTGTAGCGGGCCGCCGCGCAGTTCTGTGCATCCTTGCTTTTCGGATTCAGGAGCTCGCCCTCTTCACGGCAGGAAATGGGCCAGAACGCCAACCATTCCCTTTGGCTTCGGCGCACATCATTCTGTGCTTCGGGCGACAGGCGCTGCAGAAGCGCCCTATAGGAAGATGCCATGGATGAATCGAGGCGGCTCACTTCGGGACTGGCGCAAATCAGCTTTTCCTCCGGCCGTTTGGCCTTTGCGCAGTCGAAGCTGGCCGCAGAAACCGGGCCGGCTGCTAGCATCAGCAGCAGAATCGCTTTGCCTGTTCTCAAAACAATATACATGGGATCTTCCTGACGTGGCCTGTGTTTCATGATATGTCCCGGCCGCAGTCGCGTCACGATGCCCGGCGTGATTTCACAGAGAATTTACAGTTATCCGAGCAGGGGAAACCGAGCAATAAAAAACCCGCCTTGCGGCGGGTCTTCTATTTTGTGGCGTCCCCACGGGGATTCGAACCCCGGTCGCTACCGTGAAAGGGTAATGTCCTAGGCCTCTAGACGATGGGGACAGCAGCCTATAAAAACGGTCACATTGGTGGAGCTAATCGGGATCGAACCGATGACCTCTTGCATGCCATGCAAGCGCTCTCCCAGCTGAGCTATAGCCCCACGTGCTGTGAGAAGTGAAAGTATAGGGAGGTTTTCAGGGAGCGTCAAGCCTGCCGCGGAAAAAACATTAATTTCCGGTGAACGCCTCAGGTCTCGGCTCCGCCTGCCAACTGGCACGTCCATGCTTCTGCTGCTTGAGGTAAAGCAGCCATTTGTTGAGAAACCCGTTCATGCGCAGACGGTGGGAAACCATCTGGGCCGGGGTCGGATGGATGCCCAGCACGTCCTGCCAGCGCCGGCCGATATAGCAATGGCTGACCTCGGCCTGGGCGGAATCGAGGTAAATCCGGATCATCGCAGAAGGGTCAAGCGCGCCGGTCCGGTCATCGCGCAGGGTATAGCTGAGTTTGAGCTCGAGGGTGTAGTTGTGGCGCGCAAGCACTTCCAGCCGCAGAAGCAGACCATCCTGCCCTTCCGAAAGGAAAACTCCTGGCACAAGCAGGTCGAAATCGGTCAGATCCTGAAGACGCCGATAATTATCGGCATACAAATCCATCAGCCAGGTGAACCGGTTGAATCGGTCGAAAAGTTCGGTGATTTGCGGCACCCGCATCAGTACAGCTGGTTCTGGATGCCCAACTGCGCGAGGATTTTGCTGGAAATTTCCTCGATCGACATGTTGGTGGTTGAAAGATGCGGCAGACGGATGCTGCGGAACAGCGCCTCGGCCCGTTTGACCTCTTGCTGACATTGAACCAGGGTGGCATATTTCGAGCCCGGTTTGCGCTCCTGACGGATCTGCTGGAGGCGGTCCGGGTCGATGGTCAAACCGAACAGTTTTTGGCGGAACGGCTGAAGCCTCTTTGGCAGTCCCTCGCCCTGCAGGTCCTCCTCGGTCAGCGGGTAGTTGGCTGCCTTGACGCCGTAATGCAGAGCCATGTACAGGCAGGTCGGTGTTTTGCCGGAACGCGAAACCCCCACCAGGATCAAATCGGCATTGGCATAGTTATAACTGATGCCGTCGTCATGGGTGAGTGCGAAATTGGTGGCGTTGATGCGCTCTTCATAGGCTTTGTAATCGACCAGGGCATGCGCACCGCCGACCCGTGGCGTACGCCCTACCCCGAGCTCGCGCTCGAGCGGATGCACGAAGGGTCCGATGACATCCATCATCAACGCACCGGTGTCGGCAATGACCGCACCGGCGGCGGGATCGACCAGGCTGGTGAACACCAGCGCGCGGTGACCGCTCCGCTCCTGCTCGGCCTCGATGACCGCGGCGGCGTGCATCGCTTTGTCCATGCTGTCCACGAACGGAATGCGCCGCGCACTGTATTGCACGCCTTGGAATTGCGCCAGCACGCTGTGACCGATGGTCTCTGTGGTGATGCCGGTACCGTCCGACACGTAAAAAACGGGGCGCATGCCTTCTCCTCGCAGTTGTATGCCCTATTGTGCCCCATTTGCGGCTGCCGGAAAATGCGCGATGCGCTGCGGGCAATCGGCTATAATATGCGCACTGAATTCGCCCAGGAGATGCGCTTTGAACCACCCGGTACTTTGGCTCGACCACCTCCGTCTTTCCGATCTGGCGCAAGTCGGCGGCAAAAACTCCTCCCTCGGCGAAATGATTGGCCATCTCGGCCAACTCGGCGTCTCGGTTCCCGGCGGATTCGCCACCACCGCCGATGCTTTTGAAGAATTCATCCGCTACAACACCCTGACCCAGCGCCTCTATGACCGTTTGGACGGGCTCGACATCGATGATGTCGGCACCCTGATGGCCGTGGGCCGTGAAATCCGCCAGTGGGTCATGGACGCCCCCCTGCAGCCGACTCTGGATGCCGCTATCCGTGAAGCCTATGCCGAATTGTGCAAGCGCGCCGGCGCCGACCAAGTCTCGGTCGCCGTCCGTTCTTCCGCGACCGCTGAAGACCTTCCTGACGCCAGCTTCGCCGGCCAGCAGGAAACCTTCCTGAATGTCACCGGCGTGGAAGATGTGGTTGCCAAAGTCAAAGAGGTGTTTGCCTCGCTGTACAACGACCGCGCCATCGCCTACCGCGTGCATCACGGATTCAAGCATGAGGATGTATTCCTCTCGGCTGGCGTGCAGCTGATGGTTCGGTCTTGGCGAAAACGTCGTGCAGGGCGCGGTCAATCCTGACGAATTTTACGTCTACAAGCCGACGCTGCGCCAAGGCAAACAGGCCATCCTGCGCCGTACCCTGGGTAGCAAGCAGATCCGCATGGTCTATTCAGATGTTGCCGGTGAACGCGTCCGCAATGAGCCGACGCCGGAGGAGCTTCGCAACCGTTTCTGCATCAGCGACGCCGATGTCGAG
This sequence comes from Lysobacteraceae bacterium, assembly GCA_021299355.1. Classification (GTDB taxonomy): domain Bacteria; phylum Pseudomonadota; class Gammaproteobacteria; order Xanthomonadales; family Xanthomonadaceae; genus Arenimonas. The sequence goes on along the minus strand of JAJTGG010000027.1, from coordinate 1,097 downwards.
GAACTGGCACGCCAGGCCCTGGTCATCGAGGAGCACTACCAACGTCCGATGGACATCGAATGGGCCAAAGACGGCTTGACCGGAAAGCTTTACATCGTCCAGGCCCGTCCGGAAACCGTTAAATCGCGTGGCAAGCATACCCAGATCGAACGTTTCCACCTCAGTGGCAAAAGCGAGGTGCTGGTCGAGGGACGATCCATCGGTCACAAGATCGGTGCCGGTGCCGCCCGCGTTATCCGCAGCATTGCCGAAATGGACAAGCTCCAGCCCGGCGACGTGCTGGTCGCCGACATGACCGACCCCGACTGGGAACCGATCATGAAACGGGCATCGGCCATCGTCACCAACCGCGGCGGCCGGACCTGCCATGCCGCCATCATCGCCCGTGAACTCGGCGTACCGGCTGTGGTCGGCTGCGGCGATGCCATGGACCGTATTCCCGACGGCGCACCGGTCACGGTCAGCTGCGCCGAGGGCGACACCGGCTTCATCTACGACGGCATCCTGCCCTTCGAAAAAATCGTCACCGATCTCGACAACATGCCCCCGGCCCCGCTGAAAATCATGATGAACGTCGGCAATCCGGAGCGGGCTTTCGACTTCGCCCAGTTGCCGAACCAGGGTATTGGTCTGGCCCGTCTCGAGTTCATCATCGCCCGCCAGATCGGTGTACACCCAAAAGCCCTGCTGGATTTCAACAACCAGCCGGAATCAGTCAAAGCCCAGATCCGTCCGTTGATGGCCGGTTATGCCGATCCGGTGTCGTTCTATGTGGAACGCCTGGCCGAAGGCATCGCCACCCTCTCGGCTGCCTTCGCGCCGGAAACGGTGATTGTCCGGTTGTCCGATTTCAAATCGAACGAATATGCCAACCTGATCGGCGGTGAACAGTACGAACCGCACGAAGAAAATCCGATGATCGGCTTCCGCGGCGCTTCGCGTTACATCGCCCCGAGCTTCAGTGACTGTTTTACCCTGGAATGCCGCGCGGTGAAAAAAGTCCGTGAAGACATGGGCTTGACCAACTGCTGGATCATGATTCCGTTCGTGCGCACCCTCGAGGAAGGCCGGAAAGTCATCGAGATTCTCGAGGCCAA
>JAJTGG010000064.1 GCA_021299355.1 Lysobacteraceae bacterium | reverse complement strand
GACCTGCAGCCGGAGGACTTCACGCTGTGACATTAAAGCCTTCTCGGCTTCGGTACGGCTGGTGATGTCGGTCAGCAGAAGCACCCTGTTCAGCAGATGATCGCGGTCATCGCGGATGTCGCTGGCATGCACGATGCATGGAATGCTGCGGCCGGCATCGCGCCGGATCACCGCCTCGAAATCGGACACGCCCGACAGGTTCTGCGAAATGTCAGATTCGAAGAATGCCGACAAACCCATGCCTTTGAGGTCTTTCCGGTCCCGGCCGAAAAGCATTTCCGCCGCCGGATTGCAATCCATGATCCGGTGCGCCGGATCAAGCAGGACATAGGCCTCGGCCGCCGAGGACAGGATGCTGTTGATGCGCACTTCGGCTTGGATCAGCCGACTGCCGAGATAGCTGAACAGGCTGCTGAACAAAATCAGGGCCGTGGCAACACCGGTCACGATCAAGGCCAGATGCTGGGGGTCGGTGATGTCCGACGGACGAATGCTGCCTGGGCTGAAATCGATGAAATGCGCGGCCGACATCGCAATATAGTGCATGCTCGAAATCGCACCGCCGAGGATGACAGCGCCGGCCAGTGAGGGCAGAATCGAACCGGATTTGGCGAAGTGGCGGTTGATGCGCGCTTTGACGGACAGGGCAACCAGTGCAAGCACGAATGCCGCCAGAATCGACAGCATGAAACGTATCGGATCATAACGGATGATCCCGTCCAGATGCAGAGCCGCCATGCCCATGTAATGCATGCTGCCGATTCCCAACGCCAGAATAAGACTCGCAATCATCAGGCGACTTTGGCCGAACCCCGGGCGCGAATCGATGACCAAGGCGACGCCGGCGGCGATGATGCCGGGAATCATCGATAGCGCTGTCATCCAGGGCGCATACGCGGTGTTGCAATCGAGCCGGAAGGCCAGCATGCCGATGAAATGCATGGACCAGACCCCGAGGCCGAGCACGATAGCGCCGAAAGGCAACCAAATAGTGCGTCTGCCGGACAGTGCGAAACGGCTGCTCATTTCGAAGGCGAAGAAGGAGGCGGCGATGGCAATCAGAACCGAAACGGTTACCCAGAGCGGGTCGTAGCTTCCGATGAAAGCCGGAAGCTGACGCGTTTGCTCATCGAGAAAATAGTTGGTCCAGAACATGCACACCCTCCCCCTGACTTTGGGCGTAGCTTGAGCTTTTCACTGCGTTTCACCCAATATTCACCCAACATTAGCACTAATTTATATGATGTCAATGACTTAAGGCACATGCCAGCCAAATCCATCACGCTCATAATGACCACAATCCTTGCCCCGTAGTGCTGCATGAAAAAACTTCCGCTTGCCCTCAATCTGCTGGCTCTGGCCGTTCCCGGCATCCTTGCCGCCCAAGATAAACCGGTACTGAGCATCCCACGCATCGAAGGCACGATGATAGCCGACGGCAAACTCGACGAGCCTTTTTGGCAGCAAGCGGCCGTTACCGGCATGCCCTACGAAATCGTCCCCGGGGAGAACGCCCAGGCCGGCGCGGAAACAACCGTCTACATCGTCGATTCCGGAAAGAGCCTGCGGGTGGCCTTTAAAGCCAAGGATCCGGACCCGTCCAAGATCGTGGCGGTGCTGCGCGACCGGGACAGCGCGTTCAAAGACGACTATCTGGGTTTCCGGATCGACACCTTCAACACCCAGCAGCGGGCTTTGCAGTTCTTCGTGAGTGCCCGTGGCGTGCAGATGGACCTGACCTACGATGAGACCAACGGCGACGAAGACGACTCCTGGGACGCCATCTGGGATTCCGGGGCGCACATCGATACCGACGGCTATACCGTGGAAATGGACATCCCCTACTCCAGCCTGAAGTTCAAGCATTCCACCGAGGCCCAGCTCTGGGGCATCCAGTTCCTGCGCATCCGTCCGCGCGAAAACCGCTTGGTCTATTCCGACCGAAAAGACGACCGCAACAACAAATGCGAACTGTGCCAGCAGAACACAATCAGCGGCTTCGCCCATGCCGACCCGGGCAGGAACATCCTGGTCAATCCGACCTTGACCGCGGGTTACGGCGAAAACCGCAATGCGCCAGACCAGCCCTTCGGCAGCGACGGCAGCAACATCGATTTCGGGCTGGACCTGACCTGGTCACCGACGCCGAACAATACGCTCAGCGCGACCTACAATCCGGATTTCTCGCAGATTGAAATCGACGGCGCCCAGCTTGATGTCAATACCAGTTTCGCGCTGTTTTACCCCGAAAAACGGCCATTCTTCCTGGAGAGTGCCGATTTCTTCAGCACTCCGACGCAATTGGTGTATTCACGCAATATCGCCGACCCCGATTACGGCGTCCGCTTCACCGGCCGCAGCGGCGACAACACCTACGGATTCTTCGGCGCCAGCGACACCCAGACCAATGTGCTGCGCCCGGGCCCCTTCAGCTCACGCATCGGATTCATCAATTCCGAATCGACCGATCTGGTCGGCACCAACCGCTACAACTTCAATTCGACCACCAATATCGGCACACTGGTGACGCATCGAAGCGGCGGCGATTACCACAACACCTTGGTCAATCTTGACGGCAAGTGGCAGAAAGGCGGTCATACCCTGTTGGCACAGTTTATGCATTCCGACACCGAGGACGCACTCGGCTATTCGGCACTGCCGTTCACCGGTAACGCTTATCTGGTCAATTATGAGTACCGCGATCGCGAAAAATCCTTCAATATCGGAAAACGTAGGAACGACCCGGGATTCCGCGCCGACATGGGCTTTGTCGGTCAGGTCGATTACGAACGCTGGGTCATCGGCGGATCGTACCGCTGGTACCCGAAAAACCATTTCTTCAACCAAGTATCGGTCAACGGCGACTGGGACATCACCCATCAGCTCACCGTTGACCGGCTGATGGAACGGGAGATCGAAGCGTATATCAGCGCCAGAGGCAAGATGCAAAGCTTTATTCAGACCGGTGGCGGACAACGTGAGCGTTTCTGGCGCGGCATCAACTACGATGAAACCTACTACACGTTCTTCGGCCAGTTCACGCCCTTCAAATCCTGGCAGTTCGAGCTGTTCTACCGCGGCGGCGACCAGATCGACTTCCGCAATAACGCCCTGGGCAGCATCACTACTTTCGAGCCGGGCGTGACCGGGAGCATCAACGACAACATCAGCCTGAACCTGAATTACGTGGATGAGGCGCTGCGCCGCGATGGCGGCACGGTGTATCATGCGCGGCTGCTGGATACCCGGCTGTCATGGCAGTTCAATCTGCGCCAGCGCCTGCGTCTGGCCATCCAGTACGGAACCACCGACTTCGATCTGAGTTTGAATCCGGGGCAGACCGATGCCGAACTGTCGGATTTCGGTACCCAGCTGGTGTATTCCTACAAGATCAATCCGCGCACGGTGTTCTACGCCGGTTACAGCGACAACTATATCGGCTCCGACAGCATCGACAGCTTCCAGACCAACCGCTCGCTGTTTCTCAAGCTGGGCTACGCATGGCAGCCTTAATCCACGCTTGAATCCGGGCTGAATGCGCGCTCCGGGCAGGTCGATTCAAGCCGTCGGTTGCACCGGGCTTCGGGCATACTGTCCCCAATCTCTCACGGAGTCCGAGCATGCTTTCCGCCCGCCTTTACCCTTTCCGACTGCTGTTCCCAGCACTGTTGCTGGCCGTACTGACCGGCTGCGCTTCCCTGTCCGAGCATGACCCGCCCCGAATCGGGGTGGCCGGCATTGCACCGCTCGACGGCCAGGGCGGCGAACTGCGCTTTAATGTCACGCTCCGCATCCAGAACCCGAACCGGGTCGAGATCAACTACAAAGGCGTGGTGGTTGATCTTTATGTCGAGGGCAAGCGCGTCGCGACCGGCCTCAGCGATGTTCCGGGCAAGGTTCCGGCTTACGGTGAGTTGGTCTATGACCTGCCGGTGACGGTCTCGACCCTGAATGCCCTCGGGCAGGCTTTTGCCTTAATGCAGAAACCGCCGCAAAACGGCATCGGCTACGAAGTGCGGGGTCGGCTCGACAGCGGTCTGTTCGGCACCGTGCGCTTCAGCGATAATGGACGCCTGACCCTGCCGAGATAAGCCGATGACCCGTGCAACCCGAATTCTGTTCTGCATCAGCCTCTGTCTGGGTCCGCAGCAACTTCTGGCCTGGGGTCAAACCGGGCACCGCGCCATCGGCGAAATCGCCGAAGCGAACATGCGTCCGGATGCCGTGAAAAAAGCCCGCGCCTTGCTCGACGGCCATGATCTGGCCTATGCATCCACCTGGGCCGATGAAATACGCTCCGATCCCAAGCGTTACAGCCACACGTTTAACTGGCATTACACCACCTGGCAGGATGAAGACGAGCGCTTCCATTCGGCGGATGAGACCAAGGACACCGGCTTTCTGTTGACCCAGGTGGACAAGCAGCTGGCTATCCTGAAAAACAGCAAAGCCCCGAAAGCCGAACGCGCCGAGGCACTACGTTTCGTGGTGCATCTGGTCGGCGATGCCCATCAGCCGTTGCATGTCGGTGGCGGCAACGACCGGGGCGGCAACACCTGCCGGGTGACCTGGTTCGGCAAGGCTACGAATCTGCATTCAGTCTGGGACGGGGACATCATTGAAGGCAACGGGCTGAGCTATACCGAACTGGCCGCCTTCGTCAGCCAGGGCCGGACCGCCGCCGAGATTGCTGCCGCAAAACGCGGCGATATGCGCAGCTGGGCGCAGGAATCACGGAAACTGCGGAGCGAAATCTATCCGCCGGAAGTTCAGGCCCCGAGCACGCCGGTCACCTATCTGACCTATTGCCGTGAACCGGTGGCCGCCGAAGCGATGCCGAAACTGGGCTATGAGTACAGCTA
>JAJTGG010000063.1 GCA_021299355.1 Lysobacteraceae bacterium | reverse complement strand
CGCGATGACCGCGATCATCTGCTGAACAGGGTGCTTCTGCTGACCGACATCACCAGCCGTACCGAAGCCGAGAAGGCTTTAATGTCACAGCGTGAAGTCCTCCGGCTGCAGGTCGAGCGCGAGGCAAGGCTCCGGCACGAGCTGTGGGACGCCTCTGCTTTGCAGCGTTCGATCGTCGAAAGTGCCGGTGCGGCGGTCATTTCCACGGATATTTCGGGAATCATCCTCAGTTTCAATCCCGAAGCGGAAAAGCTGACGGGCTATGCTGCCGCAGAATTGGTCGGACTCCAGACGCCTGCCGTATTCCATCTTCCCTATGAGGTCAATGCACGTGCCGCCGAGCTCGGCATCGATTCTGGTTTTAAGGTATTCATCCATCCGCTGTTGAACGAAAAGTCGCACACCGCGGAGTGGACCTATGTCAGCAAGACCGGCCGGCACGTACCGGTACTGCTGACGGTATCGGAGTTACGTGACGAGAATGGCAGTGTGACGGGATATCTCGGCATTGCGCGCGACATCAGTGAACGCAAGCACGCCGAGAACCTGATGCAAGCAGCCAAGGAGACTGCAGAGTCCGCCGCACAGGTAAAGTCCTATTTCCTCGCCAATATGAGTCATGAAATCCGCACGCCGATGCATGCCATTACCGGGCTGACGCATCTGCTGCTGAAAACCGAACTCACCAGCCGGCAACGCGATTATCTGCTCAAGATCCAGAGCTCGGGTCGCCACCTGCTCGGCATCATCAACGACATCCTGGATATTTCCAAGATCGAGGCCGGAAGGCTACTGATCGAGTACATCGTGTTCGATGTCGAGGCGATGCTCAATGATGTTTCCGGACTGGTCCGCGGCAAAGCCGAAGAGAAAGCGCTTGAGCTGGTGTTCGACATCGATCCGGCCATTCCGGCGACGCTGAGCGGTGACCCGCTGCGTATCGGACAGGTGCTGATCAATCTGGTCGGCAATGCCGTGAAATTCACCGAGAAAGGCGAGGTGGCTGTCATCGGCCGCAAACAGAGCGATTTAGGCAATGAAATCCTGCTCAAGTTCACCGTAAAAGACACCGGAATCGGGCTCAGCCCTGAACAACTGGGGCGCCTGTTCGAGTCCTTCCAGCAGGCCGATATCAGCACGACCCGTAAATTCGGCGGCACCGGTCTCGGCTTGGCGATTTCCAAGAAGCTGGTCGAGCTGATGGGAGGGGAAATCGGGGTGGAATCCGAACCGGGCAAGGGCTCGAATTTCTGGTTCACCGTACGGGTCGGGAAAACCAACAGCCGCAAACGGCTCCGGCTGCCCGATCCCGATTTGCGTGGCCGTCGCATACTGGTGGTCGATGATAATGAATACGCGCGTACCATCCTCGCGGATCTGATGCTGTCGATGTCGTTCAAGGTCGAGCAGGCCTCCGGCGGTCAGGCCGCCATTGAAGCCGTCAGTGCCGCCGCCGCTTCCGGAGTTCCCTACGATGTCGTGTTCATAGATTGGCAGATGCCGGAGATTGACGGCATCGAGACCGCACGCCGGGTACGCGCCCTTGACTTATCGAACACACCGAAGTTATGTTTGGTTACCGCCTACGGGCGCGAGGAAGTGCATTCGGCCAGCGAGTCCGCCGGCATCAATGAGGTGCTGATCAAGCCGGTAGCGGCATCGACGCTGTTCGATGTCATCGCAAGGCTGTTCGGTCGGCAGCAGCAGTCACCGATCAATATGGCAACTGATACCGGTGGCAGTCCTGATGAAGAAGAGCATATGCTTCTTGCGGCCATGGCCGGCAAGCGGATTCTGTTGGTGGAGGACAATGAAATCAATCAGGAAATTGCGCGTGATCTTCTGGAGGATTCGGGTCTTGCCGTCGAAACCGCAGACAATGGCGCCATTGCCATCGATATGCTGCGTTTAAAGTCCTATGATGCCGTGCTCATGGACGTTCAGATGCCGGTGATGGACGGCTTGACCGCCACCCGTGAAATCCGCAAGATGCCGCAGTTCCTCTCGATGCCGATCATCGCGATGACGGCGAATGCGATGCCGCAGGACCGTGTACGCTGCATCGAGGCCGGAATGAGCGATTACCTGTCCAAGCCGATCGATCCCGCACTGCTCTGGAAAACCTTGCATCAATGGCTGGTGCCTGACGCCGAGTTGCCCGATGTCGCCACGCTGGCGCAGGAACCGCAGCAATTGCTGGATGCTGTGGAGCCATTTTCCGACTGGTCCATTGAGGGGCTCGATATGGTCACCGGCCTGCGGCTGATGGGCGGAAAACAAACGCTTTATCTGGATATGCTGCGGAAGTTCGCTTTGAAGCAGGCTGACGTGGCCGACCGGATCCGCAATGCACTGGTCGCCGGTGACCCGGCCGCCGCGGAGCGGATCGTGCACACGCTGAAAGGTTTGTGCGGAAGCATCGGTGCCAACGGGCTCCAGCAGCAGGCAGCAGGGCTAGAGAGCATGCTGCGCTCAGGCGTCACGGACCATGTGCTGGAAACCCCCCTTGTGGATCTCGAGGACAAGATCGCTGATCTGATCGGCAAACTCAAGATCCACCTGCCGGCGGAACCGGCGGATGAAGCTTGGACGCAGCCCGATATGTCCCAATTGCCAGTCGCCGTCGATCGTCTCGGTGAAATGCTTTCCGATGCCGATGCCGAAAGTCTGGATTTCTTCCACCGGCACCAGATCCTTTTCAAAGCCGCATGGCCTGAAAGTTACAGATCGATCCGCGATGCCGTCGAAAGTTTCGATTTTGAGTTGGCGCTGGTCGAAATACGGGTCGCCATGGAGCGCCGGAATGGAAAGGTGGCACCATGAGTTCGCATCCTGTCGTGCTCGTCATCGACGACTCACCGGAAAATCTGGTGCTGATGAGCACCCTGCTCAAGGACCGCTACAAGGTCAAGGTTGCCAACAGCGGTGCCCGTGGTCTGGAGTTGGCGCGCTCGGCCAGCCCCGACATCATCCTGCTCGACATCATGATGCCGGTCATGGACGGCTATGCGGTCTGTGAACAGCTCAAGTGCGATCCGGCAACCGCCCATATCCCGGTCATTTTCCTGACCGCGCGCGCCGAGAGTGACGATGAAAAGCACGGCCTGGAGCTTGGTGCGGTCGATTACATCACCAAACCCATCAGCCCTCCGATTTTCCTGATGCGGATCCAGAACCATCTGGCCCTGAAGCGCGCGGCCGACTTCCTGCGCGACAAAGCCGACTATCTCGAAAAGGAAGTCCAGATCCGCACCCGTGAAATCGCGGCGTTGCAGGATGTTACCATCCAAGTGGTGACCTCGCTGGCCGAAACCCGTGATCAGGAGACCGGAAAGCACATCCGGCGCACGCAGCTTTACATCAAGGCGCTTGCCGAGAAGCTGCAAAGCCATCCGCGTTTTGCATCGAGTCTCGGCACATCGGAAATCGACGCCATCTATAAATCGGCACCCCTGCATGACATCGGCAAGGTCGGTATTCCGGATCGCATTCTGCTCAAGCCCGGAAAGCTGACCGAGGAAGAGTTCGAGATCATGAAAACCCACACCACGCTGGGATACGAAGCTATCGTGCATACCGAACAGGAGCTCGGCATCAACGTCGGATTCCTGCGTTATGCCAAGGAAATCGCCCTTTCCCATCAGGAAAAGTGGGACGGCAGCGGTTACCCGCAGGGTCTTTCCGGCGATGCCATTCCGGTGTCGGCCCGTCTGATGGCCATTGCGGATGTCTATGATGCCCTGATCAGCCGTCGCGTCTACAAGGAGGCCTGCCCGCATGCGCGTGCCATCGCCATCCTGAAGGAAGGGCGCGGCAGTCATTTCGATCCGGACGTGCTGGATGCATTTCTCGCCATAGAAGCCGAGGTTCTCGGCATTGCCTTGAAATATGCGGATTCCGAAGACGACATCGCCTACAAAAAGGAACAGCTGGAGTCCCTGTCCCGCTGAAGCAGGGCTTTTTGCTATGATGGATGCATGGAAAATTCCCCGATCCGCCTCACCGAATACAGCCACGGCGCCGGCTGCGGCTGCAAGATTTCTCCGCAGGTGCTCGATACCATTCTGGCCTCGCAGCTTGATCTGAAATCCGATCCGAACCTGCTGGTCGGGCACAGCAGCAAGGACGATGCCGCCGCGTACGATCTGGGGGATGGCCGGGTCATCCTCAGCACCACCGATTTCTTCATGCCGATCGCCGATGATCCCTTCGACTTCGGACGCATCGCCGCGACCAATGCCATCAGCGACATTTACGCGATGGGCGGCACGCCGCTCATGGCCATTGCCATTCTGGGCTGGCCGGTCAATCTGCTGCCGCCGGAAGTGGCACAACGGGTGGTCGATGGCGGTCGTCAGGCCTGCCATGACGCGGGCATTGCCTTGGCCGGCGGCCACAGCATCGACTCTCCGGAGCCGATTTTCGGTCTGGCGGTCACCGGGCAGGTGGCCAAAGCCCATCTGAAACAGAACAACACCGCAGAGGCCGGGTGCCTGCTGTATCTGACCAAGCCGCTCGGCGTGGGCGTGCTGACCACCGCGCAGAAACAGAAAAAACTGCGGCCCGAGCACGACGGGCTGGCCATCAAGACCATGTGCCGGCTGAACAGCGTTGGGGCCAAACTTGGGCCGATGCCGGGGGTGAAGGCGGTGACCGATGTCACCGGCTTCGCGTTGCTCGGTCACCTGCTGGAAATGTGCGAAGGCAGTGGCGTGCAGGCTGAACTTGTCTTCGATGCCATCCCGGTGCTCGAGCCGGTGCCCGAGTATATCGCACAGGGTTGCGTGCCGGGCGGCACCGGACGGAACTTCGCCAGCTATGGTCATAAAGTCGCGTCCTTGAACGACTTTCAGAAAGCTCTACTGTGCGATCCACAGACCAGCGGCGGCCTGCTGATTGCCGTTGCCCCCGATTCCGCGGTGGCGCTTGAAACGGTATTGCGCGATGCCGGTATTGAACCGCACTGT
>JAJTGG010000062.1 GCA_021299355.1 Lysobacteraceae bacterium | reverse complement strand
GACAGCGACAATCAAGCCTAAACATGTTCGACGTCGGCTTCAGTGAACTGCTGATCATCGCGGTGGTCGCGCTGCTCGTGCTTGGTCCGGAGCGCCTGCCCAAGGCGGCACGTTTTGCCGGCCTGTGGGTCCGCAAGGCGCGTGCGCAGTGGTACTCGGTGAAGTCGGAACTGGAGCTGGAACTGGCCCAGGAAGAAATGAAAAAGCACCTGCAGGACGCCGAAAACAGCATCAAGGCGCCGGTGCAAGCGCTGTCTGAAAATCTGCAGCAGGCGGAAACCGAATTCAACCGCAATATCGATGAAGCGGCTGAGGCCGTGGGCTCCGGGCACCGCAGCGAAAGCCCGGATGACACCCACCCCAAACAGGGCGCACTCTGGTGACTGCCGGCAACGAACAATCCCTGATGTCGCACCTGCTTGAGCTGCGCCAGCGTCTGTTGTACGCGGTGGTGGCCTTGCTGGCGGTGTTCCTCGTGCTGTTGCCGTTCGCCAATCCGCTGTATGTCTGGTTGGCCGTTCCACTTAAGGAAACGCTGCCACCGGGCAGCCAGTTGGTGGCCATCGAGGTCGCCTCCACCTTCTTTGTGCCGATGAAGCTGGCGTTTTTCGCCGCGCTGTTCATCGCTGCGCCTTACATCCTTTACCAGATCTGGGCCTTCGTTGCGCCGGCCCTGTATGACCGTGAAAAGAATCTGGCACGCCCGCTGCTGCTGGCGGCGTCCCTGCTGTTCTATCTTGGCTGCGCCTTCACCTATTTCGCGCTGCTGCCGGTGATGTTCGCCTACCTCAACTCGACCGCGCCCGAAGGCGTGGCGATGATGACCGACATCGGCAAGTACCTGGATTTCGTACTGGTACTCCTGCTGGCCGGCGGGGTCAGTTTCGAAGTGCCGATTGCGGTGCTGGTCGCCGTGCTGCTGGGCTGGGTCAAGGTCGAGCAACTGGTCGAATGGCGCGGTTACGTGATCGTCGCCATTTTCATCATCGCCGCCATCATCACCCCGCCGGACGGTCTGTCGCAGATCATGCTGGCCCTGCCGATGTGGGGCCTGTACGAAGTCGGCATCGTGGCATCACGCATGCTGCTGAAAGCCAGGGCCCGTAACGCGCCGGTACCGAGCGCGGAATAGGCCATTACATTCGTTTGCAGGGCTGTCAGACGCGGCCTTGCCGTGCGGTTTTGCTATGCTAGACGCTGTACTCATCCCGGCTCCGGCCCAGGCGACAATGACCGCTCCCGCATTCCTGCTTTTCGGCGCCCATGGCGACTTGGCCCTGCGCATGCTGTGGCCGTCGCTGTTCCGCCTGCATTGCGATGGCTCGCTGCCGGAAGACATGGCGCTTTACGGCGTCAGCCGAAGCGGCAGTACCGCCGAGCTGCACGCTCACCTGCATAAGGCCCTGGCCGAAGAGTTGAACGAGGGCAACCGCCATCGGCTTGCCGGATTCCTGGCCAAGACCGAATTCGTCAATCTTGATGCCGGCCATGCCGCCGATTATGCCGGTCTGGCCGACATTCTCCGCAAGGCCGGGCGTCATGTCGCCATCAGTTACCTGTCGATGCCGCCGGATCTGTTCACTCCCATCGTGGCCAACCTGCAGGGCGCCGGCCTGATCGACCCGCGCACGCGGGTGATTCTGGAAAAACCGATCGGCAAGGACCTGGCCAGCAGCCGCGCCATTTCCGATGGCGTCGCCGGTGCGCTGGCGGAGACGCAGACCTACCGCATCGACCATTACCTCGGCAAGGAAGCGGTGCAGAACCTGCTGGCGCTGCGCTTCGGCAACGCCATCTTCGAACCGCTGTGGAACAGCCACCACATCGAAAGCGTGCACATCAGCATCGCCGAATCGCTGGGCATCGGTGGCCGCTGGGCCTACTACGACAAAAGCGGCGCGCTGCGCGACATGGTGCAGAACCACATGCTGCAGCTGATTTCGCTGATCGCCATGGAGCCGCCGGTGAATGGCAGCTCCGAGGCGATCCGCAATGAAAAAATCAAAGTATTGCAGGCGCTGCATCCGATCACCGAAAGCAATTTCGCCGAACGCGTGATTTTCGGCCAATACACTGCTTCCACCGATGGCAGCTTGCCCGGCTACAACGACGAAGCCGATGCCGCCGAAACCAGCGAGACCGAGACCTTCGTGGCGATCAAAGCATATGTCGACAATTGGCGCTGGAAGGGCGTACCGTTCTATCTGAAAACCGGCAAGCGTCTGGCCTCCAAACACACCGAAGTGATCATCACCTTCAAGGAAGTGCCGCAGTTCCTGTTTGGTCAGAAACCGGATGCCGATCTGTGCAACCGTCTGGTCATCCAGATGCAGCCGGATGAGTCGATCACCCTTGAAATCTTCAACAAGACCCCGGATGTGCATGAGTTCGTGCTGAAGCCGGTGGCGCTGAATCTGGAAATCAACGAAGCCGGCAGCGGCAGGATCCGCCATATCGCTTACGAGCGGCTGATCCGCGATGCCATCAAGGGCGACCGCACCCTGTTCGTTCGCCGTGACGAACTGGAACAGGCCTGGGCCTGGATCGACCAGATCCACGCCGCCCGCAAGACCGCGCGGGTACCGCTGCTGCATTATCCGGCCGGTTGCCACGGCCCGGACTTCGAATGAAGCCGAGCAATCAGCAACAGGGTCCACGTTGGCATGTGCACGCCAATGCTGCCGCAATGGCCATTGCATTGTCACAGCATCTGCAGCAGCTCAGCCATGCTGCCATCGCTAATCACGGCAGTGTCCGTATCGGTCTGGCAGGCGGTAGCACGCCGATGGCGGCCTATGCCGATTTCGCCGCTGCCATGTTGCCGTGGCCGAAGGTGCGTTTGGCCCTGATCGATGAACGCTGCGTGCCATTGACGAATGCGCAGAGCAATGAGCGCGCCATCGCATCCGCATTCGCCGGCGCGCGAGCACAACTGGGTGCCTGGCAGGGCTTGTATACCGAAACCGCCGACTCGGCCGCCGCCGCCGATGCGGCCATCCGTGACTTCGGATTGCCGTTCGATATCACCGTGATCGGCATGGGCGCCGATGGCCACATTGCTTCGCTGTTCGTGGAGAGCGCCGATTACGACGCAGCCATCGGCACCACGACCGATCGTGTCGTACTGCCGATGCGGTTCAGTGCTGATGAGCGCAAAACCGACCGCCTCAGTTTCACCTTGCCGGCTTTGCTGCAGACGCGACACGTGCTGTTCTGCATCAGCGGCACCGATAAGCGTGATGTGCTCGAGCGCAGCCTTGACGGCCGAGCCCCGCACTACGCCGTTGCCCGCTTTCTGGCCGAATACGACGGCCCGGTCGATATTTTCTGGAGTCCCGCATGAGTCTGCATCCGGTCATCGCTGCCGTTACCGAACGAATCATTGAACGCAGTGCCGATCTGCGTGCCGATTACACCGGCCGCATGCAGACGCAGGTGCGCTCTACGCCGGCACGTTCGCGCCTGTCGTGTTCCAATCTGGCGCACGTGATGGCGGCCAGTGGCGGGGATAAATCCGCGCTGGGCTTCGGCGGGTTTCCCAATATCGGCATCGTCACCGCCTACAATGACATGCTCTCGGCGCATCAGCCGTATGAAACCTATCCGGCGAAAATCCGTGATTGGGCACGCGCCTGCCAAGCCACGGCACAGGTTGCCGGCGGCGTGCCGGCGATGTGCGACGGCGTCACCCAAGGCCAGCCCGGCATGGAGCTGTCGTTATTCAGCCGCGAAGTCATCGCACTGGCCACCGCCGTTGCATTCACGCATGACGCATTCGATGCCGGACTGATGCTGGGCGTCTGCGACAAAATCGTGCCGGGCCTGTTTATCGGTGCTGCCGCCTTCGGGCATCTGCCCGTGGTCTTTGTTCCGGCCGGCCCCATGCCGTCCGGCATTACCAATGCGGAAAAAGCCAAGGTCCGCCAACGCTACGCAGATGGCCAGGCAAGCCGCGAAGAACTGTTGGCCGTGGAGGCCGGCTCCTACCACGCCGCCGGAACCTGCACGTTCTACGGCACGGCCAACTCCAACCAACTGCTGATGGAGATGATGGGCCTGCACATCCCCGGCAGCGCGTTTGTGCCGCCATCGGGCGATTTACGCGAGCGCCTGACCGAATTTGCGGTACAGACGGCGGCCCGCCACAGTGCCTTGGGTAATGACTTCCTACCGTTCCACCAGGTCATCGATGCACGCTCCCTCGTCAACGGCATTGTCGGCTTGATGGCGACCGGCGGCTCGACCAATCTGATGATCCATATCATCGCCATGGCGCGCGCGGTTGGTTATGCATTAACGCTGGATGATCTGGCCGAGTTGTCCGCAGTCACGCCCTTATTGGCCCGTATTTATCCGAACGGCTCGGCCGACGTCAATCAGTTCCATGCGGCCGGCGGCATGGCGTTTATCATCCGCGAGCTGCTGGCGGCAGGATTGTTGCATGCCGAAGCACGGACCGTCATCGGTGAACCGATCTCGGCCTATGCGCGCGAGCCGAGTCTGGCACAGGGTCATCTGTACTGGAAAGATCCGCCGCTGCAGTCCGGGGATGAAAGCATACTTCGCCCGGCCAGCAATCCGTTCTCGCCGCAGGGCGGCTTGTGCAAGCTGGCCGGCAATCTCGGTCAGGCGGTCATCAAGATTTCGGCATTGGACGAGTCGAAATGGGCGGTTTCGGCACCGGCCCGCGTTTTTGACAGCCAGACGGCGATGGCAAAAGCCCACAAAGCCGGTGATTTGAATGGCGATCTGGTCGCCGTCGTGCGATTCCAAGGGGCGCGTGCCAATGGTATGCCGGAGCTGCATCAGCTCATGCCGCTTTTGGCGAATCTGCAGGATAAAGGCCACCGCGTGGCTTTGGTCACCGATGGCCGATTGTCTGGCGCATCCGGCAAGGTGCCGGCCGCGATTCACCTCAGCCCTGCCGCCGACGAAGGCGGTCTGATCGGTAAAATCCGCGATGGCGATCTCATCAGCATCGATGCGCGCTCCGGCACGTTGCACGTGCATGTGAGTGAGGCGGAGTTGGCCGCCCGGCCTTCGTCAACCTGCACCGAATCCGGTCATCAGACCGGCTTGGGCCGTGAATATTTCCAATTGTTCCGTGACCATGTATCCGGCACGGAAACCGGCTGCAGTATTTTATTCGGAGAGAAACCATGAGCGAGGCCATCCGGCGTTTCTTCGGCAATCCAGTGATTCCGGTCGTGGTTATCGACGATGCCGCGCAGGCCGTGCCGCTGGCTGAAACCCTGCTCGATGCCGGCATCAGCGCCATTGAAATCACCCTGCGCACGCCGCGGGCGTTGGCGGCCATGGAGGCCATCGCCAAGCAGGTACCGGCCATGCAACTGACCGCCGGCACGGCATTGAACCGGCGTCATCTGCAACAGGTCCCGGGCATCGCCACGGCGTCCGAGCTCATGCTCGGACTGAATGCCGGACTGACCCATTTCAAACTGTTTCCGGCCAGCGCCATCAACGGCATTGCCTTGGCCAAGGCCTTTGCCAGCCCGTTTCCCGAGGCCCGCTTCTGCTGCACCGGCGGTATTACCGAGCCCGAGCTTCCGGCGTATCTGGCCGAAGCCAATATCCCGAGCGTGGGGGTGTCCTGGCTGGCCGCGCGCCCGGCCATTGCGGCCGGACGCTGGGACGAAATCCGCGCCGCGGCGCTTAGATTAAAACCTCGGAATCCTTCGTAGTCGTTTCATCCTCACCGAACACTTCGCGGTACGCGTAAAGCATATTGCCGCACATCAATGCGATGATGACCGCGCTCAGCAGGGCGGTCAGCGGAATTACCAGCACATTGGCTAGCATCGGGCTGCCGGCGAATACCACGCTGATCAGCGTAATCGGAATCATCAAAACAATCCCGGTTAGGATCATGACCGCCACTAGACACAGGAAATTGATGATCAGGGCCGGTATATTGGCGCCTATCGCACTCAAGGCCAACCTGATTGCCTCGCCGCCTGAAACTTTTTTCAAGCTTGCCAGAGGAACCGCAAACTGTGTGATCCAGGACAGAAAAATGCCGAGCGGTGTCAGCCATAGCATGTGCTTGGCCAGACTGGAGAGCATCGCTAGCGCCTCGGCTTCATCGGGCGTGACGCCATTCATAGCGGTCTCGACCATGGGCTGCATACTCGGCCAAAGCACCAGTAACGCAACGATACCCAAGCAGATATTCAGTGCAATCAAGGGTAACAGTCGGCCGATACCGCCATCGCTGAAGCCGGAAAAAGCCGTATAGCCGCTATTCGGCTTATCGAAACAGAGCACGAGTCCGGCATAGAAGAAGATCATCACCAGACCCAGCACGGCACCCAGATACGGCAGCGAACTTAGGATACCGATGAGCAATGCCGGCACCCAAACATTCTTGCCGCCGGATTTCAGTAGTGCCATGCTTTCATTGACCCACGCCGCGCCGCGACCGGCTGAAACCTTTTCAATTCTCATGCCAATGCCCTTTATCTCCGGAAACAGACCTTATAATAGCTATAATTACGAGCCATGAGCGAATCCGCATGACGGCACCGAGTTTCCAAGACATCATTCAGCGCCTGAACCAGTATTGGGCCGCCCAGGGCTGTGTGCTGATCCAACCCTTCGACATCGAAGTCGGTGCCGGCACCTTCCATCCGGCCACCTTCCTGCGTGCGCTCGGGCCGGAGCCGTGGAACGCGGCATACGTGCAGCCGAGCCGGCGTCCGACCGACGGCCGTTACGGCGACAATCCGAACCGTCTGCAACGCTACTACCAATATCAGGTGGTGCTGAAGCCGAACCCCGACAACATTCTCGAGCTGTATCTGGATTCGCTGAAGGCGCTCGGTATCGATCCGCTGGTGCACGATCTGCGTTTCGTGGAAGACAACTGGGAATCGCCGACCCTCGGCGCCTGGGGCCTGGGCTGGGAAGTCTGGCTGAACGGCATGGAAGTCACCCAG
>JAJTGG010000026.1 GCA_021299355.1 Lysobacteraceae bacterium | reverse complement strand
TCCATGTGGAAATTCGGATTGCCAATTGAGCGGTAATAAAAAGCCTCGCATCTGCGGGGCTTTGTCTTGGTGGGCGATGCAGGGTTCGAACCTGCGACCCTTGCCGTGTGAAGGCAATGCTCTACCACTGAGCTAATCGCCCAAGAACCGCTATTTTACGGAAAAGCCGTAGTGCAGGCAAGCCGATGCCGCTTGCTGCCGGATTCAGACGCCGAAACGGTCGCGCATGTCATACCACAGTGCGCCGAGCGCGGTAAACGGTACCCGGAACAAGCGGCCGCCCGGAAACGGGTAATGCGGCAGCTTGGCGAACACGTCGAAGCGGCCGCACTGGCCGTGGATGGCTTCGGACAGCACACGGCCGATCATGTGGGTATAGGTCACACCATGGCCGGAACAGCCCTGGGCATAGTAGATGTTGTTTTCCAGACGGCCGACCTGCGGAAGGCGCGACAGCGTGAGCAGGAAGTTTCCGGTCCAGGCGTAATCGATCTTGACTCCGGCAAGCTGCGGGAAGGTGCGCTCAAGATTCGGCCGGATATGCGACTCGATATCATCCGGATCCTTGGCGCCATAGACCACGCCGCCACCGAAAATCAGACGCTTGTCGGCTGATAGACGGTAGTAGTCCAGCAGGTAGTTGGTATCTTCGAGGCAATGATCCTGAGGCAGCACATCCTGCCAGTTATCCAAAGGCGCAGTGGCGACCACCTGCGTACCGCAGGGCATGGCTTTCGCGCTCAGCTTCGGTTCCAGGGTGCCGATGTAGGCATTGCAGGCCACGATGACGAATTTGGCCTGCACTTCGCCCTGCCCTGTTTTGACTACGGCGGTCTCGCCACGCTGGATGGCGATAACCGGCGATTGTTCGAAAATGCGGCCGCCGATGGATTCAAACGCCGCGGCCTCGCCCAGGGCGAGATTAAGCGGATGGATATGGCCACCGGTCGGGTCGATCAAAATGGCCTGGTATTCATCGCTGCGGACATAATGCTGGATCTCGGCACCTTCAACAAACTGCATCTGCAAGCCGTCATATTTTTCCCAGAGCGCCTTGTGCTCATGCAGTCCTTCAACCTTCTTATGGGTTTTGGCGGCATATATACCGCCATCCTTCAAATCGCATTGGATGTTGTATTTCGCCACACGCTCCCGGATAACGCGCGCGCCCTCGAAAGCCATGCTGCCCATGGCATCGGCCACGGCTTTTCCGTGGTTCTTTTCAATGACATCGATATCGCGGGAGTAACTGTGCACGATCTGACCGCCGTTGCGGCCGGAAGCCCCCCAGCCGACCTTAGCTGCCTCAACCACCACCACCGAATACCCGGCCTCCGCCAGGTGCAGGGCCGAGGACAGGCCGGTGTAACCGGCGCCGACGATACAGATATCGGCTTGCACAGTGCCCTGTAGCGGCGGACGCTCGGGTTGCGGATTGGCGCTGGCGGCATAGTACGAAGGAGCATGTTGGCTGGTCATCGGGGAGTCAAATATATTTTAATAGTGTTGAAAATAGTATATCACTCGCACTTTTCTTCATAAAACCAAAGAATTCATAACCATCAACATCCGGATGTTATGAACCCCGGATCGCTGAAGTCGGCGGTGAAATCGGTAAAGCCACCCAGGAATGGCTACGCAGCTTGTGAGTGCTATAGCGCGTTCAAAGGCAACTTGAGGTAGCTGACGCCGTTGCTTTCCGGTTCCGGAAAATGTCCAGCCCTCATGTTGATCTGCACCGAGGGCAGGATCAAAGCCGGCATCGCCAGCGTGGCATCGCGTGCCTCCCGCATCTGCACGAAATCTTCCCGCGAGACACCGACGTGAACATGAATGTTATCCTGCAACTGTTCAGCCACACTGATTCGATAAAGAGCTCCGCGCGTTTTAGGCGGATAGTCGTGACACATATACAGCAGTGTGTCCGGTGGCAAAGCCAAGAGTGACTGGATGGAATCATACAATTGACCGGCATCACCGCCCGGAAAATCGCAACGTGCAGTCCCGAAATCGGGCATGAACAGGGTATCGCCGACAAAGACATGGCTCTGCAAACCGTCATCGATGCGATAGCTCAGACAGGCCGGCGTGTGGCCGGGCGTGGGCATCACGCTGATTCCAAAACGCCCAAGTGAGAGAACATCGCCGGGTTGCAGTAGACGGTCGAACTGGCTGCCGTCGCGAGCGAACTCGGGACCGGCATTAAAGATCTTGCCGAACACTTCCTGGACTGCACGCACCTTGGATCCGATCGCAATCGCGCCGCCGAGGTGTTGTTTCAGATAAATCGCACCGGAGAGATGATCGGCATGGACATGCGTTTCCAGATGCCAACGGACCTTGGCACCTAGCACATCGAGGCGGGACCGGAGCGCATCGGCAGAAACCGTTGTGGTCCGACCGGACTTGGCATCGAAATCCAGAACACTGTCGATGACGGCGGCCTCCCGTGCATCCAAATCCAGCACCAGATAGCTGTAGGTGAATGTGGCGGCATCATAAAACGCTTCAATATGTAGCGGTGAGCTCATCGCGGTCTCCGTCTTCCATTACGTCCTATTGTATCGCGTGTCGGCTACGTTGTTTTTAGGAATGGCATGCCGGATACTGGGAACCGTATAACCCCTTTGCGTACCGCCCGGATCGCCTTTGAACTCTACCATTTAACGGATTTTAGGGATGCCCTTCCACCCCGGTTATCCCATCGGTAGCGATGCGCCTGATGCCCGTGGCTTGGTCACTGCTTTCCGAAACCGGTCACTGATATCCCTACAACGGCAAAACCGCCCAAAGGCGGTTTTTGGTGCCCCGGGCCGGACTCGAACCGGCACAACCTTGCGGTCGGGGGATTTTAAGTCCCATGCGTCTACCAATTTCGCCACCGGGGCGGTGACTTGGAGGCCTGGGTCGGAATCGAACCGGCGTACACGGCTTTGCAGGCCGCTGCATGACCACTCTGCCACCAGGCCGGTGGGCTTTGAATTCTAGCGAAAAACCCCGAAAAGTTCTAGGCCGGAAAATGAAAAACCCCGGGCGGACCGAGGTTTTTCGGAAACTGGAGCGGGAAACGAGACTCGAACTCGCGACCCCGACCTTGGCAAGGTCGTGCTCTACCAACTGAGCTATTCCCGCGTGCAAGGCTATTATCGGTTTTCCCCGATTTTCTGTCAACCCTCAATATGAACAATTCACTTCTGAATGCTTGGCCATGCGGCCCGCAGGTAATCCATGCCCGACCACAGGGTCAAGGCTGCAGCAATCGTGAGTAGGCTTTGGCCGATCAGGAAAATGGGCAATCCGAACAGATCCTCCTGGAATAACAGGCATCCCAGCGCCACCATCTGGAAGATGGTCTTGATCTTGCCCAAAGCCGCGACCTTGACCAGCCCATGGGCGCCGATCTGCGCCATCCATTCGCGCAGGGCGGAAATCGTGATTTCACGGCCAACGATGACGGCCGCCAACAAGGCCATATACACCGTGTGATGGCGCTGGACGATGATGAACAGCGTAATGACGACCGCAAGCTTGTCGGCCACGGGATCCAGAAAGGCGCCGAAAGCCGAACCCATATTGAAACGGCGTGCGATCCAGCCGTCCAGCCAGTCTGTCAGGGCGCCCAGTACGAATACCGCCGTGGTGATGATATGCCCTTGCGGGTGTGGCCAATAAAATGCGGCAACCATCACCGGGATGGTGATGATCCGGAACAGGGTCAGCCAGGTCGGAATGGTGATGGCCATCAGGGGACCAAATCGATTCCGTGCAGCTGCGCATAGATACGCTCTGCCAATGCCTGATTAATCCCCTCGACTCGCGCGATTTCTTCCACTCCCGCCCCTTTCAATCCTGGCAAGCCACCAAAATGCTTCAGCAAACTGGCCCGGCGTTTGGCACCGATGCCTTCAATACGTTCTAGTGTACTCGTATCACGTGTTTTCTGCCTCCGACCGCGATGTCCGGTGATGGCGAAACGGTGTGCTTCATCGCGCACCTGCTGTATCAACTGCAAAGCCGGCGATTCGGCGCCCGGCTTGAGTTCCCGTCCGTCCGGCAGGATGAGGGTCTCGTCACCGGCTTTCCGGGCCACGCCTTTGGCAACGCCGACCAAGACCACGGAGACGATGCCGAGCTCGGACAAAACCGTCCGAGCCCTCGCCAACTGCCCTTCCCCACCGTCGATCAGAAGCACATCCGGCATGACGCCCTGCTCCAAAGCGCGCTTGAATCGCCTTTGCAGCGCCTGCTGCATCGCCGCGTAATCATCACCGGGAGTGATGCCATTGATGTTGAACCGCCGATATTGGCCTGGAACTGCACCTTCGGCATTGAATACGACATTCGAGGCGACCGTGGCTTCACCCTGGGTATGCGAAATATCGAAACACTCGATGCGCTGCGGCGGCTCGGGCATACCCAGCAACTCCTGGAGCGCATGCAGACGGTTACGTTGCGCCAGCTTGCCATGGCGTTCAGTGGCAAGCGCCAATTGGGCGTTCTGCATGGCCATGGCCAGATAGCGGGCACGCTCGCCGCGCACAGAATCCTTTATTTCCACGCGTCTACGACCGAGTTCTGTCAGTACCGTTTCCAAGAGTTCCTGATCCTCAATGGCATGACTGAGAATCAATTCACGCGGCGGTGAACGTTCGAGATAATACTGGGCGACAAAAGCCGACAGCACCTCTTCCGGACGCTCCGCCCCGTTGCACTTGGGGAAATAAGCGCGCGTACCGAAACTCATGCCGTTGCGGAAACTCAGGCTCATGACGCACGCTGTTCCGTCTTCGATGACAGCCGCCAACACATCCATATCGACCTGATCGCCTTCGACATACTGCTTGGCCTGCACGGTACGGATGCCGCTGATGGTATCGCGCAGGGATGCAGCGGTTTCAAATTCGAGCCGCTGACTGGCTTCATCCATGGCACGGGTCAGATCATCGACTAGCTCTTTACTGCGGCCATTCAGAAACATGCCCGCACGCTTGATGCTGGCGTCATACTCACGGGCACCGATGAGTCCGACGCAGGGAGCGCTGCAACGGCCAATCTGGTGCTGCAGGCAGGGTCGTGAACGGTTGCGGAATACTGCATTCTCGCAGGTCCTGAGCCGGAAAATCTTCTGCATGAGATCAAGCGTGGTCCTTACGGCAGTCACGCTCGGATAGGGACCGAAATAGCTGCCGGACAATGTCCGCGAACCACGGTGGAAAGCGATGCGTGGCCAGGTTTCTTCGGTGATGACGATATATGGATAGCTTTTGTCGTCCCGCAGCAGGATATTGTAGCGCGGCTTCAGTGACTTGATGAGCTGATTCTCTAGAATCAGCGCCTCGGCTTCGGTCCTGGTAACCGTGACCTCCATGCGCGAAATCTGTTTGACCATGTGCGCGATGCGCCGGGAAGGCAGATCGTCACGGAAATAGCTGGCGACGCGTTTCTTCAGGTTGGCGGCCTTGCCCACATAAAGCACGCCGCCGTCAGGGGCGTACATGCGGTAAATGCCGGGTGCCGAGGACAGGTCGCCTGCGAACAGTCGACCGTCAAATGCGCTGTCAGCGGGATCGCTCATCAGGAATCAGGCCGAATGGATGTTGACGCGTGAGAGAGACTGGGATTCGAAGAAATACCGGTACACATGGTTTCCGGCACTGCCGGCAATCCACAGGGACTCCGCATCTCGGACGGCCGCGACCTCATGTCCTGCTCCTAGCCCGGTTCATGTTACTCCTCCCGAGACGCCCAGAAAACGTTGGCGCGATCCAGGTCTTGTTGAGTGTCCACACCCGGCGGGAATTCGGCAAGCGCTGCGGCAGTGGCGATACCGAAACCGTTTTCAAGGGCGCGCAGCTGTTCAAGGGACTCGCAACATTCAAGCACTGTAGGCGGCAACGCGCTGAACTGCTTCAGGAAGCCTGCGCGGTAGGCATAAATGCCGATATGCCGCCATACCGGGACGGGCAGTGTTCCCGGGATATCGCGCGGCCATGGCACTGGTGCACGACTGAAATACATCGCCCTGCCCCGCGCATCGATTACCACCTTGACCGCATTGGGATTGTTGAATTCTGCTAGATCCCGGATTTCGGTGACCAATGTGGCCATCGGCTCTCCGCTTTCGGCAAGCAGTTCCGCCAATTGCCGGATACTCCTTGCCGGGGCGAACGGTTCATCACCCTGCAGGTTGACGATGATGCGATCATCCGGCCAGGACAATTGATCGGCGCATTCGGCCACACGGTCGGTTCCCGAGCGATGTTCCGGCGAAGTCATGCAGACCGTCACCGAATCCATATGCAGTGCTTCGACGATACGGACATCATCGGTGGCAATCACTACGTCGCGCGCGCCTGCCGCCAGCGCCCGTTCGGCCACATGCCGGATCATCGGCTTGCCGCCGATAGTGAGTAATGGCTTGCCCGGCAGCCGGGTCGAAGCGAACCGGGCCGGAATGGCGACGGTGAAATCAAGCATGAGGGTCTCCCTCCACCGATAATCGGCGGTTGAACTGCGCATAGAAAGCAACGCTGAGCACGGCATCGACGGCAACCGACCAAAGGTCCTGCCGGCCTACCGCTTGTACCTTGACCGCATCTTTCTCGGTCATCAGCACCGGTCCTTCCGGAACATCGGCGGCAACGAAACGGTGATGGTCGGGGAACGCATGCTCAATGATCTGAATGCCGGATTGCCGGAGCATGTTGAAGAACCGATCCGGATTGCCAATACCCGCAAGCGCATGCACCCTGCTTCCGGCGAAATCCGACAAGGCCCGGACTTCATCGGATGCCAGATTTCGGCAAAATCCCGGCTTGAGTTTCATCCCATAGGCATCGGCATCATCTGTGCCCTTGCCGTTACGGATGCGGAAATCGACTTTTCGCGGCAATTCCCGGAGGGGCCCGGCCGGCAGCAGCAAGCCGTTGCCATAGCCTCGGGCGTCGTCGATGATTTCGATCTCGAGGCTGCGTGGCAAACGCTGATGCTGCAGCCCATCGTCGGATACAATGACACTGCATCCAGCTCGGATCAGGAATTCGGCGGCACGGCGGCGGTCGGCATCCACACGGACCTGAACCTCGCATCGCCGTGCAATCAATAGCGGCTCATCGCCTGTTACCGATGCCTGGGAATTCTTCACAACGGAAATGGGACCGGATCCGCTGCGGCCATAGCCCCGACTGACCACTCCGGGGGTATAACCTGTGGCCTTCAGATAATCCACCAAGGCAATAATGACCGGGGTTTTCCCGGTGCCGCCTGCCGTGAAATTACCCACGACGATGATTGGTACCGGCAAGCGTTGTGCGGTGATTGGTCTGCGCCATGCCATACCCGCCGCATAGATCCGCGCCAATACGCGAAGCACCCAGGGTGCCGGTGCACCGGCGTACCAGACGGCATTGAGTCGGGATTCAAGGCCGCGCATCAGGCGCCATCCGCATCCCTGAACTGCATCTGGTGCAGGTGACTGTAGAGCCCACCGCGCTGCAGCAGTTCCGCATGGGTTCCGACCTCGGCCAGTCGGCCCTCGTCGAGCACCAGAACCTGATCGGCATGCTCGACCGTGGAGAGACGGTGCGCGATGATCAGGGTGGTCCGGTCCGGTATGAGGTGGGCCAAGGCATCCTGCACCAGACGCTCGGACTCATTGTCGAGCGCCGCTGTGGCCTCATCCAGAATCAGGATCGGCGCATCTTTCAGGATCGCGCGGGCAATGGCAAGACGCTGTTTCTGCCCGCCGCTGAGGCGGCCGCCACGCTCCCCGATTGCGGTATTCACGCTGTCAGGGAGCTTGAGTACGAATTCCTCGGCATTGGCCGAACGCAGCGCATCCCAGACTTCGGCATCACTGGCGCCCGCCTTGCCGAAGCGCACGTTGGCCATGACTGAATCATCGAACAGCATGACCTGCTGGCTGACCAGGGCAATCTGCCGGCGCAGATCGGCGAGCTTTAGCTCACGGATATCAATCCCGTCCAGAAGGATCTGGCCGACACTGGGCTCGTAAAATCGGGGGATCAGCCGGATCAGGCTGGTCTTTCCGCTTCCGGAACGGCCGACGATTGCGGTGACGGTACCGGGTTTGGCGGTAAAGCTGATTTCGGATAGGGCCGCCTTCCCGTTTTGCGCATAGCGGACGCTGACGGCTTCAAAGCGAATTTCACCGACAGCACGTTCAAGACCGCGACGCCCCGTATCAGGCTCATCAGATTGATCAAGAATAGCGAACAGGCGGTCACTAGCCGCAACACCGCGTTGGATGATGCTCTGCACGTTGGTAATGCGTTTCAGGGACGGTAACAGGACCATCATCGAAGTCATCAGGGTCACGAACGCGCCGGCAGTCATACGGCCCTGCATGGCTTCTTGTCCGGCGACCACAAGAATGACCGCAAGCGCCGCCGCGGCAAGGATCTGCACGGTGGCCGAGGCCGTAGCCTTGGTCGCTTCGACTTTGAGATGCATGCCGAGATTGCTGCGGGCAAGGCCGGCATAACGCCGGCGCTCCGCATCCTGCATGCCGTAAATCTTGACTTCGTGCTGGGCGGATAGCGCTTCCTCGGCGGCCTGCGCCATCTTGCCCACGCCGTCCTGGATACCACGGTTGATGCGCCGGTAACGTTTTCCCACTTTCGAGGAAATAAAACCGATGATCGGCGCGATGACCAATACCGCCAGAGTGACCTTGACGCTCTGCATCAGCATGACGCCGATCATGACCAGAATGGTCAGCGTATCGGTTACCGCAATCTTGATGGCCTCGCTGGTCGCCTGCGAAACCTGGTCGGTGTCATAATTCAGACGGCTGACCAGTGCCGGAATCGGTTCCTGGTCGAAGCGCTCACTCGGCATACGCAGGAATTTATCGAGAATCTGCTGGCGCAGATCGAGAACGACACTCCGGCCGGTCCGTGCCATACCGTAATCAGTCACGAAAGTGGCAATGCCCCGCAGTACAAACAATCCAAGAATAGACAATGGAAGAACCCAGCGCACTTCCGGATTCTTGGCAACAAAGGTCTGGTCGACCATCGGTTTCATTAGCGCCGTGAATGCGCCCGCTGCCAGCGCTTCAACAATCATGCCCACGAAGGCTAGGATCAGGAAAACTCGGTATTTTCCGGTATAGCCGAGCAACCGGCGGTAAACCGCCCAGACTCCCGTGACGGATTCAGCGCTCATCCTGTTTCTCCGGCGTCGTGGCAATCGATAATTTGCTGAAGCCCAGCTGGCCTATGGCATCCATGGCGGTAATCACCGACTGGTGCGATGTTTTGGCATCCGCCTGAATGACGATGGTGCGTTCGGTATCGGTGCCGGCCTGCTGGCGGATGGCTTCCTTGAGGCTAGCCAGATCACTCCGGACCAAGGCACTATTGCCCACATAATAATTTCCGGACAGGTCAATCAGCACCACGAGCGGCTGGCGTTGCGTTTCCACCTGACTGGCGGCACTGCTGGGCAAGGTGATTTTCAGCGCCGGGCGGTTGTTGAAACTGGTGGTGACCACAAAAAAGATGATGAGGGTGAAAACGACATCAATCAACGCCGTCAGGTTGATTTCGACATCGTCATCGCCGGTAGCGGTATCCAGACGCATTGGTCTCAGTCCGCCTGCCGGGCTTCAAGAACATCGAGCAGATTCATCGCCACCTTTTCCATTTCGATCACGTAGCCGGTAACGCGGCCGCGGAAATAGCGATGCAGCAGCAGGGCCGGAATGGCCAGGCACAGGCCGGCCGCCGTCGAAATCAGGGCCTGACCGATACCGCCCGCCAGCTGATTGGCATCACCGACACCGGTGCTGAGAATGGTCAGGAACATCTGGATCATGCCGATGACCGTGCCCAACAGGCCCAGCAACGGAGCGACCGAGGCGATAGTGCCCAAGGTCGGCAGAAACCGGTTCAGATCATGGGTGATGTGCCGGCCGACATCCTCAATGCGCTCCTTGATCACCTCCCGCGGCTTGTGGCGCACCAGCAGGGCCGCTGCCAGCAGTTCACCCATGGGCGAATCCTGGCGTAGGCGCTGGATTTCACTGATCTCGAGCGTTTTGCCGCGGGACCAGTGGTCTATTTCCTGACTGATACCATGGGGGATGACCTCCGACCGGCGCAGGGTCCAGAAGCGTTCCAATGCGATGGCGGTCGCCACAACGGTCAGAATCAACAGCGGCAGCATGACCCAGCCGCCCGACATCAGTAGTTCCAGCATAATCCTTCAACCTGCGAATGCACTCCTTTAATAGCATACCCGAGATGGCGGGAATAGCGAGAAATTGCCGGTTTAATAACCCTTTACGGACGCTTCCTGCGCGTTGCGCAACCAGTACCGGCGGTCGTCATGGCGTGCCTGCCGCGACCACACCCAGCCATCGGGTGTACCGGTCAGTTCCGCCCATCCGCTATCCACGGTGTTGACGGTTTGTGCTCCGGCGTTCCGATAGCGTTCCAGCACCTCCGGCCTTGGGTGTCGAAATCGATTCTGGAACCCACTTGAGATCAAGGCGACCTGCGGCTTCACCGCTGCGATGAATGCCTCCGATGAGGATCCGGCACTGCCATGATGGGGGACCAACACCACCTCCGAGCGAAGCAATTCTCCGTAATGCGTCAACAGCTGCGTCTCTGCAGCCGCGCTGATATCGCCGGTCAGCAGCAGGCTGCGACCACCACCACGAACGAGCAGTACGCAGGATCGGTCATTATCATCCCCGCTGTGTCGGTCTATCGGCCAGATATAGACGAAATGTACGCCATCCCATTGCCAATGGCGGCCGGCAATGCACTCCGCGTGCGGTACCTCCGCCGGCAACGCCCCCAGGGGGGCCTGAATACGATCAACCGCAATCCCTTCCCGGACAGCTACAAGACCTCCGGCATGATCATTATCGCCATGGCTGATGACCGCCGTATGCAGACGCTCAATACCGAGCGCATGCAAGGCCGGCAAAACCGTGGATTGTCCCCTGCTGAACCCGCCTGGGACCCCTGCTCCGGTGTCGTAAAGAAGCGCGTGCCGTTTTGTCCGCACAAGGACCGCCGTCCCTTGACCGACATCCATCATGGCCACTTGCAGCTGCCCTTCCGGAAGGACATCCATTTTCGGAAACAGCATCGGCAACATCAGCAATGCGCCCAGTCGGTAACCCGGAACTTGCCGAGGCATCAGAAGCAGACAGGCACCGGCCAGTCCGACAATGATCGCCGCCAAGCCGGATTCCGGCAGTATGCGGCTGGACCAGGAAAGCTGCCCAATCCATTGCAATAGCGTCCAGAGGACCTGCATGAGTATTGCAGAGCCCTGCCAGAAGCCTTCGGCGATAACCGGAATACCCGAAAACAGGCAACCCAGTATGGCCAAGGGAACTACCACCAGACTGATCCACGGAATGGCCACCAAATTGACCAACGGTCCAAGCACGGTGGTCTGGCCGAAGAACCCCAGTGACAGCGGCATCAAGCCGACGGAGGCTACCCACTGCGCGCGCAGGAATGGCCCGAGCAGGCTCTCATTGCCATGCCGTGGCATGAATGCAATCAAAAACAGTACGCCGCCGAAACTCAGCCAGAATCCCGGCGCCAGAATGCCGATCGGGTCACACAGCAGGATGGCCGCCATGCTCAGGGCCACTGCATGGGTCACCGTGCAATGGCGTCCGAGCAGACGGCAAGCCATGAGCACCGCAATCATCAATGCGGTCCGAACGGTCGGCAAAGCAAACCCGGCAAACGCCGTATACAGACTTGCCGAGACCATTGCCATCAAGGACGTGGCCATCGGCAAGGGTAATCGGAGTCCGAGTCCCGGATAGAGCCGGTATAGCCCGAACATGAGCCAGCACGCCGCCAAAGCCACCATGCCGACATGGAAACCGGAAATGGCAATCAGATGGGTTATGCCTGTTCGTCGCAGCAGATCCCAATCCGCATCCTGCAGCAGACGCGTGTCGCCCATCCCCAATGCGAGGACGAATCGGGCGCGTGCATCACCGATTTGCTTCCGGACCTGGCCGGCAAGAACATCCCGGAAGCGGTCAATCGTGGCATGCTTTCCGAGTTGGGCGATTTCCATGCGGACGTAACCCTGCGCCACCCAGCGTTTCTGCAGTGCACGCTGTTCGGCATCAAATCCGCCGGGGTTGTAAACCCCATTGGGAGTACGCAGGGTGACTTCAAAATGCCGGATATCACCGGAGCTGAGCGGGGTTTTGGTCCGGTACCAGGCCAATTTGACACGCTGCCCGATGAGTTCAGGAAAATCGGCGCTGTCGCGTATCTTCGCCTCGAACTGCCATTGCTGCTCACGGCGCTGCGGTAGATCAGTGATTTCGACGATGACGTGACCGCGCCGGCCCGAATCGGCCATGGGCAGCCGTTGTGAAAGCACTATACCGGCGCACCAGGCTGCGAATGCCAGACCGAAAAGGAACGCTGCGGGTACCGCTGCCCGGCGCAACGCGATGAACAGCAGCCCGGCTGCAGCCATCAGAATTAAACAGATGTTGGGGTCAGGTAAAGCAGGAAAACGCTGTAAGACAGCGATACCGAGGGCGAATGCGAACAGGTTGAGGGGGCGCAGAAGGGGCTGCGCCCGTGGGCTCACCTCGGACGATCCCGCAATTGGCCGAGATACAGTTCGAGCGAACGCCCGCATTTATCCGCCAACCGGTGGTCATGGGTGACGATGACCAGTGCCGTCTGAAAACGCCGCTTGAGATCCATCAGGAGACTGAATACCGCATCGGCGGTTTTTTCATCCAGATTTCCGGTCGGTTCATCGGCAAGAATGCAGGCAGGTCGGTTGACTAACGCCCGCGCCACGGCAACCCGCTGACGTTCACCACCTGAAAGCTCGCCGGGCTTATGCGCCAAACGATGCGAGAGGCCGACCTGCTCAAGCAACTCCTGCGCTGGCAAGACGGCCTCGGACGGTGATGTGCCGTTGATCAGCAACGGCATCATCACGTTTTCAAGCGCGGTGAATTCCGGCAGAAGATGATGGAACTGATAGATGAAACCGAGGTATCGGTTCCGCAGTCGGCCTTTTTCCGCTTCGGTATTCCGATACAGGTCATCACCCATCAACCGCACTTCACCCTCGGTCGGACGGTCGAGACCGGCCAGCAGATGTAATAAGGTGCTTTTACCCGAACCCGAAGCACCGACAATCGCTACCGACTCACCGGCGTGAACCTGGACGTCTATTCCTGAAAAAACCGGAGTGACCAGATCACCTTCGCGATAGGTTTTTCCAAGATTCGAACCCTCCAGGATGACATCACTCATAGCGCAGAGCCTCGACCGGATTGGTACGCGCCGCGCGCCAGGCCGGATAGATGGTGGCCAGCAGGCACATGATGATCGCAACGCTCACGATGATGAACACATCGGTCGGATTGACCACGGACGGAACACCGCCGCTGATGTAGTAAACATCGGCAGGAAGAAGCTCGTTGCCGGTCAGGGATTCAATGAAACGCACGAGAACACCGAGATTATTCGACAGCAGGACGCCGCCAAGCGTGCCCAGTGCCACGCCGACCAGACCGATGACCAGACCCTGCACGGTGAATACCTGCATGACCTGTGCCGGCGACATGCCGAGGGTTCGCAGAATGGCGATATCGGCCTGTTTGTCCTGCACCAGCATGACCTGCGATGACACCAGATTGAATGCGGCGATGGCGATTACCAGAGACAGGAGGATGAACATCACCGTTTTTTCCATTTTAAGCGCACGGAAGAAGTTGGCATGGTCACGGGTCCAATCACGGACCTGATAGACGCCTTCCATGCGGTTGGCGAGATCCCGGGCGACCGACCAGGCCTGCCAGATGTCGTCAAGTTTGAGCCTGACGCCGGTCGCGTCATCGCCCATGCGCAGAAGTGCCTGTGCATCCTCGATGTGGACAAGCGCAAGTCCATAATCGTATTCCTGGGCGCCGACCGAGAAGATGCCGCTGACCGTGAACCGTTTCGCGCGCGGCATCGAGCCGAAGGGTGTGGCCACCGACTCACTGACGAAGGCATTGACTGAATCACCGACCCGGACATTGAGCGCCGCGGCAAGCTCGGAGCCGAGCACGATGTTGAATGCGCCGGGCGTGAGGCTATCTAGGCGGCCCTGTACCATTTTCCGGGGCAATTCGGACACCCGCCCCTCCATTTCCGGACGGATGCCACGCAGCAGCGCGCCCTGTTTGCTCTGGGCCTGCAGTAGGGTTTCGGTCTGCACATACGGCGCGGCACCGAGAACCCGGGAATCCTTTTCGGCAACCTCTACCGCCCTTTGCCAGTCCGAAAGGGATCCATTGACGCCTTCGATGGTGGCGTGGGCCACGGTTCCCAATATGCGGTTACGCAGCTCTTCCTGAAAGCCGTTCATGACCGAAATGGTAGTAATCAGGGCCACGACTCCGATGAATATGCCCAATACGGAGGCCAGCGAAATGAAGGAAATGAAACCATTTCTGCGCTTGGCGCGCAGGTAGCGGAGTCCGATGGCGATGGTCAGGGGTTGAAACATCGCTCTATATTACTGGGTTTACGAGAACACTTGGCAGTTCCTTTGGTTTCCCCGTTGCCGGTGCATTCATCCAAAGGCGCAGCTGCCTGCGTTGCGGCTCAGGCATGCCGACCAGCCACCAGACAGCACTTCGGGGCTGCCCTTCCCGACAATAATGAAGAACCGCAAGATATCCGAAATCCTGCCAACGCATACCGGATATCGGCATTGGGCCACTGCCCTCGTTCACGCAAAAACAACCGGAACCGTCGCAGTCGAGGCTAAATGGCCGAAAATCTCGGATTCGATGAAATCCGTTCAGGGTCTCCAAGACCGCTGCCAGCAACAGGACATACCGCCAGAATCGACTGAGATCCGAAATCAAGAGGCAGCCCACGGCAGTTATGAACACAACGAAGACCAAATGATGCGCATGCGTTGGCATGCGGCATTCAGGCAGGCAAATCGGCGATGAGGGAGACGATGGCATCGAGCTCGGCATTCTCCGGGCGTTCGCGCCCCATGAACCATCGCCAAAGCTTATCGTCTTCGCAGTCCAGCAGCTGTAGGAAAAGCGCTCTTCCGGCATCATCCGCTGTGGGCCAACGCTGATCCAAATAACGCAACATCAGCTGGTCGAGCTCGCGCATACCTCGCCGGCATCGCCAGCGCAGGCGTTTGATTTCAGGGTTTTCTTCGCTGGAGGGCATCAGCCCGGCCAGTTCCAGACCAGCAGACTCCAGATTGACCAGAACAGCGGCTTACCCATCTCAGGCTCCGTGACGCTGCAGGATCAGTTTCTTGATTTCGCCGATGGCTTTGGCCGGGTTGAGACCCTTCGGACAGGTCCGCGCGCAGTTCATGATGGTGTGGCAGCGGTAAAGCTTGAACGGATCCTCCAGTTCATCCAGCCGGGCACCGGTATCTTCATCACGTGAATCGATGATCCAGCGGTAGGCCTGCAGCAGAATGGCCGGACCCAGGTAGCGGTCGCCGTTCCACCAGTAACTCGGACAGCTGGTGCTACAGCAGGCGCATAGGATGCATTCGTACAGACCGTCGAGCTTGGCGCGGTCTTCCTTGGACTGAAGCCGCTCACCGGAGGCCGACGTGGCCGACTGGGTTCGGATCCAGGGCTTGATCGAGGCGTACTGCGCATAGAAATGCGACAAGTCGGGCACAAGATCTTTAATGACCGGCATATGCGGCAGCGGGTAGATCGGCACTTCCTTTTTGCCGCATTCATCAATGGCCTTGGTGCAGGCCAATGTGTTGCTGCCGTCGATGTTCATGGCGCAGGAACCGCAGATGCCTTCGCGGCAGGAACGGCGGAAGGTCAGGGTCGGGTCGATTTCATTCTTGATCTTGATCAGCGCATCCAGCACCATCGGGCCGCACTGATCAAGGTCGATTTCGTAGGTGTCGACGCGCGGATTGGCGGCATCATCCGGATTCCAGCGGTAAATCTTGAAGCTACGCAGGTTCTTTCCGCCGGATTTGGCCGGAAAGTGCGTGCCCTTGGTGATTTTCGAGTTTGCCGGCAGGGTAAATTCAGCCATGATTGCGTCTCATCTCAATATTTGCGTTCTTTCGGCGGGATGTAAGCCACATCCGAGCTGAGCGTGTTCAGATGCACCGGACGGTAGTCGATGACGGTATCGCCCTTGTCATCGATCCAGGTCAGGGTGTGTTTCATCCAGTTCTCGTCGTCCCGGGTCTTGAAGTCCTCGCGGGCATGCGCGCCGCGGGATTCTTTGCGGTTTTCAGCCGAAACCATGGTAACCACGGCCTGGCCGAGCAGGTTCTGCAGCTCCAGGGTTTCGATGAGGTCCGAGTTCCAGACCAAAGAACGGTCGGAGACCTTGAGGTCTCCGAAGCTTTTGAACGCCTCGCGTATCTTGTATACGCCCTGCTGTAGGGTTTCGCCGGTGCGGAACACGGCGGCATCGTTCTGCATGATGCGCTGCATGGTGTCGCGGATTTCCGCGGTCGGCGTCGAGCCATTGGCAAAACGCAATTTATCGAGGTTGGCCAGGGATTTGTCGAGGCTGGACGCCGGCAGGGATTTATGCGGCATGTTCGGTTTGATGATTTCGGCACAGCGGTTGGCGACGGCACGGCCGAACACCACCAGATCAAGCAGCGAGTTCGAGCCCAGACGGTTGGCCCCGTGCACCGAGACGCAGGCGGCTTCGCCGATGGAAT
This sequence comes from Lysobacteraceae bacterium, assembly GCA_021299355.1. Classification (GTDB taxonomy): domain Bacteria; phylum Pseudomonadota; class Gammaproteobacteria; order Xanthomonadales; family Xanthomonadaceae; genus Arenimonas. Next base: position 3,760 of record JAJTGG010000026.1, on the reverse strand, counting down.
ACAGGCCGGGAACCACGCTGTTGGGATCGCCGTTCTTCAGTGTGACCACTTCACCGTGATAATTGGTCTGCAAGCCGCCCATGTTGTAATGTACGGTCGGCAGCACCGGTATCGGCTGCTTGGTGACATCGACGCCGGCGAATATCTTCGCGGTTTCCGAGATGCCGGGCAGTTTTTCGTGGATCACGGCCGGATCGAGGTGGGTGAGGTCCAAATGGATGTGGTCTTTCTTCGGGCCTACACCGCGGCCTTCGCGGATTTCGATGGTCATGGAGCGGCTGACCATGTCGCGCGGTGCCAGATCCTTCACGCTGGGCGCATAGCGCTCCATGAAGCGCTCGCCGGAATCGTTGCGCAAGATGCCGCCTTCGCCGCGCACACCTTCGGTGATCAAACAGCCGGCGCCGTAAATGCCGGTCGGATGGAATTGCACGAATTCCATGTCCTGCAGCGGCAACCCGGCACGCAGTGCCATGCCGCCGCCGTCACCGGTGCAGGTGTGTGCCGAAGTCGCCGAGAAATAGGCGCGGCCGTAGCCGCCAGTGGCAAGCACCACACCGTGGGCACGGAATAGGTGGATTGTGCCTTCGGCCATGTCCAGCGCGATGACGCCGCGGCAGACGCCCTCCTCGTCCATGATCAGGTCGAGGGCGAAGTATTCAATGAAGAATTTGGCATCGTGTTTCAGCGACTGCTGGTACAGCGTATGCAAAATGGCATGGCCGGTGCGGTCGGCCGCGGCACAGGTGCGCTGGGCCGGCGGGCCTTCGCCGTAGCGGGTGGTCATGCCACCGAACGGACGCTGGTAGATCTTGCCGTCTTCGGTGCGCGAGAACGGCACCCCGTAATGCTCGAGCTCGATGATGGCGGGAATCGCTTCACGGCACATGTACTCGATGGCGTCCTGATCACCCAACCAGTCGGAGCCTTTGACGGTATCGAAGAAGTGATAACGCCAATCGTCTTCGCCCATATTGCCCAGCGCAGCGGAAATGCCGCCCTGGGCCGCCACGGTATGCGAGCGGGTCGGAAACACCTTGCTGATGCAGGCCGTCTTCAGGCCTTTGGCCGCCAGACCGAAAGTGGCACGCAGACCGGCGCCACCGGCGCCGACCACGATCATGTCGTAATGGTGTTCAGTGATTTTGTAGGCTTGACTCATAAAATTCTCAGGAACCCGAAGCAAGGCGGACGATGGCGATCACGGCAGCCACGGCAGCGAAGGAAAACACGATTTTGACCAGCACCTGCAGAATGACCTCGAATGCGCCGTGATGGACGTAATCTTCGACCACGACCTGCAGGCCGAGACGGGCATGCCAGAACAGCGCCAGCACGTAGAGAATGCAGGCTGCGGAAAACAGCGGATTGGCGAACTGGGTTTTCAGCGCGGCATAATCGGCGATGCCGTAACGGGCCAGGCAGTAAACGACGAACGGGGTCAGCAAAGCCAGCACCACGGCGCTGACACGCTGCGCCCACCAGTGGCCGAAACCGGTTTTGGCCGAACCAAGGCCGCGGGCGGTGGCCAGAGGATCACGCAGGCTCATGCCGCACCTCCCTGCAAGGCCAGCCACCAGATGCCGAGGGTCGACACCGCGGAAAGGACGATTACGGCGTACCCCGAACGGTACACATCCGGGATTGCAAAGCCTTTGCCGGCATCCCAGAACAGATGGCGGATGCCGTTGAAAAAGTGATACATCAGGCAGGCACTGTAGGCAAACAGCACAAAACGCCCCAGACCGGAGGACAGACAGGCCTGTGTCGCGCTGAAAGCAGCATCGCCGAGCGACAGGGCTACCAAGACCCAGAGCAATCCAAGGCTGCCGATGGCCAGAACGACACCGGTGATCCGGTGCAGAATGGACATCACAGAGGTGATCTGCTTGCTGTATATCTGCAGATGCGGTGATAGGGGGCGTTTGTGCGCGGACATAGGAGCTACCGGTCAGGGTTAGAAGTCGATGCAACGGCCGTTCTTTTCCCAATCCCCGTAACGAGTAGGATCCGGGCCGCCACGGCCGCCGATTTCGGGAACCGGCTCGGGCTGCAAGCTGTTTTCAGGCAGAACCTCGGCGGCTGACGCCGGCTCAAGATTATCGCTAGAATGGGGTGTTTTATTCATCCTCCTATGGTAAATCCCCGCGCCATGCCATTCAAGTTAAATTTCAGTCCCGCTAAAGGGTTTCGTCTGCCTGGACACGCCGTTATCCACGCCACCGGTCCGGACTCGCAGGCATTCTTGCAGGCGCAGTGCATGAATGACGTGAATGCACTCAAAGACGGGGAATGGCAGTACAACGGCTGGCTGAGCCCTCAGGGCCGGGTATTTGCGCTATTTTATGTCATTCGGATTGAGGATGGCCATTTCCTGCTCATACTGCCGGCGCTTCCGCCACAGCTGCTGATTGACGGCCTGAAACGCTTCGTGTTCCGCTCGAAAGTCAGGTTTGAAATCGAGATGTCCCTCCACCTGTCGGGTAGCATCGGTATGCCGATAACACCGGAAGAACTTATCGGCAGCGGTCTGGATGATGGTTTTCTGCTTCAGATCGGTCAGGGGGAAACATCGCGGCAACTCCATCTGGGCAGCAAGGCGGGCGCTTCCGATTTCGAAGCGTCGCAACGATGGCATGAAATCGACATGGCCGCAGGTTGGGTCTGGATTGATGAAAGTCTGCAGGACATCTGGACACCCCATATGCTGAGTCTCCAGCAGATCAACGCATTCAGCCTGAACAAAGGCTGCTACCCGGGGCAGGAAATCGTTGCCCGCACGCATTATCTGGGAAAAAGCAAACGGGGGCTGTTTGTCATTACCGGTAAAAATCTGCAGCCTGGCGCACCACTTTTCCAGGCAAACCGAGAGGTCGGACGGGTTGCCAATAGCAGCTACGACGGTTCGATGGGCGTTGCGGTGCTGAATGCCGGAATACCTCCGGAATCCACGCTTGACGGTTCTGTGATGGTCGGCGAAGCCGTATCAGCCGCCTGAGCCCGTCTCCTCGAACAAGCCGAATTTGGCAAGACCTGCCGTTACCTCATCGGCCAGACTTTCGAATAATCGTACCTCGTACTCGTCGAACCCCCCGGGCGTGCTGGCATAAACCAATAAAACGCTGGTGACATTTTTTCCATACGGCCGTGACCAATGCGATGCTCAAGCTGCATGAAAATCCGGCCCTGATTGATGTCCTGACCGAACTCGGCACCGCCCAGTTCGTCAAAACCAATGTGGCGGAAATCGCAGGCAATGAACGCATGCTGCGGCGGGTATTCGGCTATCCGAAGTAGGCGCCGGAACCTGCAGCCAAACCGGTGGCTCCGACCACGGCTACACCGGTCAAGAAATAACTCAGACCAAATCGATGGCGGCGTTAACGATGTCAGCGTCGGCCGGAATCACCGCGAACGCGGCACCCGCCAGCGGCGTATAGGTATCGGCACCGACAATACGGCGCAAGGGCTTTGCGCCATGGCCGGATTCAACGATGGCGGTGATGATGCCCTCTCCCACACCGGCACTGCGGCGGCCTTCATCGACCACCAGAATGCGCTTGCACTCGCCAGCATGACGCGCGATAGCGGCCTCGTTCAGGGGCTGCAGCCAGCGCAGATCGACCACGCGTACTTTCCATTGCAGGCTGTCCTCGATCTGTCGTGCCGCACGAAGACTCATCGGTACGCCGTTGCCGAAGGTGAATACCACGACATCATTGTTTTCCGGAAAATAAGTGCGTTCGCTGCCGATTTCCAT
>JAJTGG010000025.1 GCA_021299355.1 Lysobacteraceae bacterium | reverse complement strand
CTGGCCGAAATCAACCGAGTGAGCAAGGACTAAGCCATGGCTGCCTCCCGTTCCGCTGCCGCGAAAAGTGCAAAAACTACCGCCCGTAACGATGAAATCCTGAAGCAGTTCACCTGGTCCGGCGTCGACAAACGCGGCATCAAGATGAAAGGCGAGGAATCGGCAAAGTCCGAAACCGCACTCAAGCTGGATCTGCGCAAGCGCGGCATCGCCAGTCCGGAGGTCAAGGCCAAGGCCAAACCGCTGTTCGGTGCGGCTGGCAAAACCATCACGCCGCAAGATGTTGCCATTTTTTCACGTCAACTCGCCACCATGATGCAGTCGGGCATTCCCATGGTACAGGCCTTCGGTATCGTCTCGGGCGGCCAGAAAAACATACGCATGCAAAATCTGTTGGAGAACATCGGCTCCGATATCGCCAGCGGCACCGCACTCTCTGAGGCGCTGTCCAAACATCCACTGTATTTTGACAAACTTTACCAGAACCTAGTATTTGCCGGTGAAAATGCCGGTGTGCTCGATACCATACTCGACACCATCGCCAGCTACAAAGAAAATATCGAAACTCTGAAAGGCAAAATCAAGAAGGCCTTGTTCTATCCGGCCGTGGTCATCGCTGTAGCCATTTTGGTTTCAGCGATCCTGCTGATTTTCGTAGTACCCACCTTCCAAAATTTGTTCAAGGGTTTCGGCGCCGATCTGCCGGCGTTTACCCTGTTGATCATCGCGGCTTCCGATTTCATGATCAAGTGGTGGTGGATGATTCTCGCCGTGATTATCGGGGGCGTGTTTCTGACCATCAGCAGCCTGAAACGCTCACGCGCCTTCGCCGAGTTCGTCGACCGGCTCCTGCTCAAGATTCCGGTCATCGGCCAGATCATGCACAATTCGGCCATTGCCCGGTTCTCGCGCACCTTGGCGGTGACTTTCAAGGCCGGCGTTCCGCTGGTCGATGCACTGGGTACCGTCGCCGGTGCTACGGGCAATATCGTCTATGAAAATGCGGTGATGCGCATCAAGGATGATGTGGCCACCGGCTATCCGTTGAACGTGGCGATGAAACAGGTCGGTGTGTTTCCGCACATGGTGATGCAGATGACCGCAATCGGCGAGGAAGCCGGCGCACTCGATACCATGCTGTATAAAGTCGCCGAATTCTACGAACAGGAAGTCAACAATGCCGTGGATGCCCTGTCCAGCCTGATTGAGCCGATGGTGATGATTGTCATCGGCGGCGTGGTCGGCTCCATGGTTATCGGCATGTACCTGCCGGTGTTCAAGCTGGCAGCGGCCATTTGATGCTGGCGATGCTGCAGGCCAATCCGGCCCTGCTGATTGCCTTGACCTTCGGCCTTGGTCTGCTGGTCGGCAGTTTTCTGAATGTGGTGATTCTGCGTTTTCCGGTCCGGCTGGAATGGTCCTGGCGTCAGGAGGCCCGTGAGGTTCTCGCTCTTCCGGAAGTCTACGAGCCCAAGCCGCCTGGTCTGGTGCTCAGCCGTTCGGCCTGTCCGCACTGCGGTCATGCCCTGTCGGCCTGGGAAAATATTCCGCTACTGAGCTTTCTGCTGCTGCGCGGCAAGTGCACTGCCTGCAAAACTCCGATCTCCTGGCAGTATCCGGCGGTCGAACTGATCACCGGCATTCTGTTCGCGCTGTGTGTCTGGCGCTTCGGAATATCCCTGCAATTGCTGTTCGCCCTGCCGTTCACCGCCGCGCTAGTGGTGCTGTCCGGCATCGATCTGCGAACCACCCTGCTGCCCGACCAGATTACCCTGCCGCTCTTGTGGCTCGGTCTGATCGCCAGCCTGATTACCCTTTTCGTCGATCCGGTTTCAGCCATTCTAGGTGCGGCGGCGGGTTACCTCAGCCTTTGGTCGGTCACCCGGCTGTTCAAGCTGCTGACCGGCAAGGATGGCATGGGTGAGGGCGATTTCAAACTCCTGGCGGTCATCGGCGCCTGGTGCGGCATCAAAGCGGTCCTGCCGGTGCTGCTGCTGTCGTCTCTGGTCGGTGCCATCATTGGCGGCATCTGGCTGGCCACCGCCGGGAAGCACCGCGACACCCAGATTCCTTTCGGGCAGTATCTGGCCATCGCCGGCTGGATCCAGTTCATTTCGGGTGCCGATTTCCTTGGCCTCTACCTGAGCTGGGCCACGGGGCGCTGATGCCCTTTCGTGTCGCGGTCAGCGGCGGCATCGCCGCCGGAAAATCCGCAGTCTGCCGGATACTGCAACAGGGCGGCGCCGAGGTCATCGATGCCGACGGGATCGCCCGCGAGTTGGTGGAACCGGGCATGCCGGCCTTGGCGGAAATCGCCATACAGCTCGGTCCGCAATTCATTCTGTCCGACGGCACCCTCGACCGGGTGGCCCTTCGAGCTTTCGTATTCGCCGATGCCGAGGCCAAATTGCGCCTGGAGGCCATCCTGCACCCGCGCATCCAACAGACCCTGCAGCGACGCAGCGACGCATCGGAAAGCGCAGTTGTCGCCGTGGCCATCCCCCTACTCGGTCCGCAAAGCCGGGCACGCGCCTACGGCTGGCTGGATCGGGTACTGATCGTGGAAGCGCCGCCGGAACTGCAGATCGCCCGCATCCGCGCCCGAGACGGCTCATCGCAGGAACTGGCGTCAAAGATGGTGGCAGCGCAACTCGACAGCGCCGGCCGCCTGCCGATGGCCGATGATGTGCTGATCAATGACGGCGACCTGACCAGCCTGCAGCAATGGACGCAGCGCCTGCTGGTCCGCTATCGGCACTTGGCGATGCAAGGGAAATGAAAAAGGCGGCCCGTGGCCGCCTTTCTGCTCCCGGATAAGCAAAACGGTACTCAGGCCAGATTCGGCCAGAACGCGCGGATGCCGGCGACACCCTGTGCACCATGCTGACGGGCCGCAGCCACATCCTGCGGACCCAGACCGCCGATGGCGAAGATCGGCAAAGACACTTCCGCCCGCATTTCCTGCCACGCTGTCCAGCCCATCGGCGCCACCTCGGGATGGCTGGCAGTTTTGTTGACCGATCCGAGCACCACGAAATCCAGGCCGAGCGCTTGCGCGTGCTTGAGCTGTTGCAGATTGTGGCAGGAGGCCGCTACCGGCAGGCGCGCTGCCAGGGGCCGCGACTGTAAGGCCATCAACTGCTCACTGGTCAGATGCAGCCCGACATCGAAATCATGCGCAAGGCCGAGTTGGCCGTTGATCAATAATTGGGCTTTGTGCTTCTTGCACAGCGCTACGGTCAGCGTCAGCAAGGCCTTGAGGGGTTTTTCCTGCCAGGTTTTGGCACGCAGCTGCACCAGACGCTGTCCGGAAGCCAGAGCCGCATCCAGCTCGCGCAGGAAGCGCGTGGTGTCGGTGCTCGGCTCGGGGGTGATCAGGTAATGCGGTGGCTTCTGCAATACCGCTACCACCGGCAGATCGGCCGGCGGCATCGGATAGGAGCGCAGCTTGCTGTTTGGCACCCAGGCCAGGGCCTGATTTTCAAGACCGCGCGGCTGTCCGGTGTATTTGGTGACTTTGAACACATCGAGCATGATGCTCTTGCTGCCGGTATGCTGCGGCACCGACATCAGCGGTTCGGTGGCCAGCACATCGATGCCGAGCTCCTCTTTCAGTTCACGCTTAAGCGCCTGTTCCGGCGTTTCATTGCGTTCGATCTTGCCGCCCGGAAATTCCCAGGCACCGGCCAGATCGCGCCCGCTGATGCGGCGCGCCAGAAGCACACGTCCACTGGCATCGGTCAGTACGCCGGCGGCAACTGGCACCATGCGGGGGGTTACGGCTCTTCGTATCATCCGATCTGCCCATGACATTGTTTGTATTTCTTGCCGCTGCCGCACGGACAGGGATCATTGCGGCCGACTTTCGGACCGGCAGCCCTGATCACACCCATATTGGCCAGTTCCTCATCGGCGCTGGCCGAACCGGCGGACGGATGCTTGAAATTCATCTGGCTGGCCTGCTGCTCGTGGCGGCGGCGATCGGCCTCTTCCATGGCGGACACTTCATTTTCATCACGCACGCGCACGCGGGCCAGCATGGAAGTGACGTCGAGCTTGACCTTGTCGAGCATTTCCGAAAACAGCTCGAAGCTCTCGCGCTTGTATTCCTGCTTCGGCTGCTTCTGCGCGTAACTGCGCAGATGGATGCCCTGGCGCAGGTAATCCATGCGCGCCAGATGCTCTTTCCAGGTCTGATCCAGTACGTTCAGCATCAGCAGTTTTTCGATCTGGCGCGCCATCTCCGGTCCGACCTGTGCTTCTTTGTCTGCGAAATGAGCATCAACCGCTTTTTGAACGGCATCGGCAATGGCGGCATCATCGATTTCATCGGAGGCGGCAAGCATGGCCTGCAGATCGACATTCACCGAGAAGTTCTCGAGCACGAACTGCTCCAGACCCGGCAAATTCCACTGCTCATGGATGGAATCGCGCGGCACGAATTTGCGGACCTGCTCCTCGACCACGTCTTCGCGGATGGCCAGCACGGTCTCGGATACGTCATCGGCTTCCAGCAGTTCATTGCGCTGCTGGTAGATGACCTTGCGCTGGTCGTTGGCAACGTCGTCGTATTCGAGCAGGTTCTTGCGCATGTCGAAGTTATGCGCCTCGACCTTGCGCTGGGCGTTCTGGATCTGGCGCGAGACCAGTCCGGACTCGATCACTTCGTCTTCCTTCATGCCCATCCGGCGCATGGCGGTCTGCACCCAGTCGGCGGCGAAGATGCGCATCAGATTGTCTTCCAGCGACAGATAGAAACGGGACGACCCCGGATCACCCTGACGGCCGGAGCGGCCGCGCAGCTGGTTGTCGATACGGCGCGATTCGTGACGTTCGGTACCGATGATGTGCAGGCCGCCGGAGTCGACCACCTGCTCATGGAGGACCTGCCAGGCTGATTTCACGGCCTCGCGTTCGGCATCGCCGGCTTCTGCGCCGAGAGTGGATAATTCCGCCTCAAGGCTGCCGCCGAGCACGATGTCGGTACCGCGCCCGGCCATGTTGGTAGCGATGGTGACCGCCTTGGCAGCGCCGGCATTGGCCACGATCTGCGCTTCACGTTCATGCTGCTTGGCGTTCAGTACTTCATGCGGCACGCCGGCTTTCTTCAGCTCGCCGGACAGCAGTTCCGAGGTTTCAATCGAAGTGGTACCGACCAAAACCGGCTGACCGGCATCGAAACAGCGGCGGATGTCCTCAACCACGGCTTTGAACTTGGCATCACGGGTCAGATAGACCAGATCCGGATCGTCTTTGCGGATCATCGGACGGTGGGTCGGAATCACCACCACTTCCAGACCGTAGATGTTCTGGAACTCGTAGGCTTCGGTATCGGCGGTGCCGGTCATGCCGGCCAGCTTGCCGTACATGCGGAAATAGTTTTGGAAGGTGATCGACGCCAGGGTCTGGTTCTCGCGCTGGATCGGCACACCTTCCTTGGCTTCCACCGCCTGATGCAGGCCGTCGGACCAGCGGCGGCCCTGCAGGGTGCGGCCGGTGAATTCGTCGACGATGATGACCTCGCCGTCGCGCACGATGTAATCGACATCGCGCTGGTAAAGGGCATGTGCGCGCAGGGCGGCATTCAGATGGTGGACCACGGCCAGGTTATTGCCGGAGTACAGACCGTCGTCTTCGGCGATGATGCCGGCTTCGCGCAGCAGTTCCTCGGCGCGTTCCATGCCGGTTTCGGACAGATGGGTCTGCTTGGATTTTTCATCGACCCAGAAATCGCCCTCGCCGTCTTCCTTCTCCTGCTTGACGAAATTCGGCACGACGCGGTTGATCTTGACGTACAGTTCGGGCGATTCGTCGGCCGGACCGGAAATGATCAACGGGGTGCGGGCTTCGTCGATCAGGATCGAGTCGACTTCGTCGACGATGGCGAAATTCAGGCCGCGCTGGAAGCGTTCTTCCTTGCTGCTGGCCATATTGTCACGCAGGTAATCGAAGCCGTATTCGTTGTTGGTGCCGTAGGTGATGTCGGCGGCATAGGCATCTTTCTTTTCATGATGCGGCATGCCCGGAACCACCACGCCGACACTCAGACCGAGGAAGTTGTAAAGCTTGCCCATGGTCGCGGCATCGCGGCGGGCCAGATAATCGTTGACCGTCACCACATGTACGCCCTTGCCGGACAGTGCATTTAGATAGACCGGCAGGGTCGCGACCAGAGTTTTGCCTTCGCCGGTGCGCATTTCGGCGATGCGGCCGGAATGCAATACCATGCCGCCAATCAGCTGGACATCATAATGACGCAGCCCGAGGGTACGTATCGAGGCTTCACGACAGACCGCGAACGCTTCGGACAACAGCTGATCCAGAGTTTCACCGTTTTCGATGCGTTGCTTGAATTCACCGGTTTTTGCTTTCAGGGCCGCGTCATCGAGCGCCTTCAATCCGTCTTCCAGCTGGTTGATGCGGGCGATCTGCTTCTGGTATTGGCGCAGTACCCGCTCATTGCGACTGCCGAAAAGTTTGGTAAGCAATTGATTGAACATGGTTAAGCCGGTGATGGTGGTTCCTGCTTACGCAGGATTCGAGCCCTGGAGGCGCCAAAAAAAGCGGCCACCCGGGGATAGCCGCATATTTTAACCTGTGGGCGGAATTTGGTATATCAAGTCTTAACCGCGGGATTTATCCAGGAAAGCGCGTGGATTGACCGGGCGGCCGTCTTTATGCACTTCGAAATGCACATGCGGTCCGGTCGAACGGCCGGTCGAGCCGGCTCTGGCCACCACCTGGCCGGCGCGGACGACGTCGCCTTCCTTGACGGTGAAGGCTGAATTGTGCGCGTAAACCGTGACATAGCCGTTCTGATGGTCGATTTCGACGACATTGCCTAAACCGGTCTTCCAACCGGCGAATTTGACCAGGCCGTTGCCGGCCGAGCGTACCGGATCACCGACATTGGCCTCGAAATCGATGCCATTGTGGTGGGCACGACCGCCGAATACGGGGTGCATGCGGTAGCCGAAATCGGAGGTCACATAGCTGTCGGTCGGGCGTGTGGTCGGCTGCGATTTGAGTTCCAGTTCCTGTTCGAACAGCATCGATTCCAGCACCGACAGCTGCTGGGATGAGCTTTCGAATTCGGTCTGGACCTGCTTCAGATTGTTTTTCAGATCGGCCGCGGACACGTCCTCGGCCACTTCGGCACCACCGGCGCCCGGGGTCTTTTCGAAATCGAATTCGCCACCGGCCAGTTTGCTGTCGCGGGTCAGGCGGATGCCAAGGGCATTCAGTCGGTTGGCCTGGGCTTGCAGTTCGGCCAGACGCAGGGCCATGGCATTCATGTCGCGCTGGTTTTCGGCCTTGATTTCGGAGAGCTGACGGTCCTGTTCGGCGACACGCTGCTGCAGATGGCTGAGCTGCAAGCCGCCGACCGCGCGGCTGGCTGCCATACCCATGGTAAACACCAACGCCAGAACCGCCACCACGACACCGCCAAAAACAACGGCGGTGCGGCGGTCATGCAGATTGAATTTCTTCGGGGCTCGCAGGTGTTTTGAAACGAGTATGATGTTCAGCATTGCAGGTCAATCTCTGGAATTCTTCATGGGCGCAGACAAGCCCGCAAAACCCGAGCAATCCGCGCTGACAGCGCTCAAAAGCTCCGGCCTCGAGGCCCTGATCGCGCGTGCCGGTGATTTGGCGGATGCGGATCGGACGCTGCGTCGGAATCTGCCGCCGGCCCTGGCCCGGCAATGCCGGCTGGTGTCCTGGGACGACAATAGACTGGTTTTTCATGCCGCCGGTCCGGTTTGGAAAAACAAACTCCGCTTGCACAGCCAAGAGGTCTTGGCGGCGGCGCAGTTGCTTGGGCTTCATGCCCGGGAAATCCGGATCAAGGTCGCGCTCGATTTCACACCGAACACCGACCCAACGGCATGAGCCATTGTCGGGGAAAAGCGGCAACAAAGGGTTAACAGTCGGTTAAAATCAGGTTAAACGATTGAATTATTTCAGATTCAATTCAGCTAACCAACACCGGATTGGCGTATGAAATGGGGGAAGCCTCTTCCTCGAACACCACTTCTTCCCACGCGCCGGGATCGGCAATCAAGGCCCTAAGCAACTGATTGTTAAGGCCATGCCCTGATTTGTAGGCGTAATAGGCACCAATCAGGCTGTGACCCATTAAATACAGGTCGCCGATTGCATCCAGAATCTTGTGTTTGACGAATTCGTCATCGAAACGCAGGCCGTCCTCGTTCACCACGCGGTAGTCATCGAGCACGATGGCGTTGTCGAGGCTGCCGCCGAGCGCCAAATTGCGGTCACGCATGTACTCGATGTCCTTCATGAAACCGAAGGTACGGGCCCGGCTGACCTCTTTCACGAACGAGGTGGTCGAGAAATCGATTTCGGCGTTGGCGGCCGATTTCTTGAACGCCGGGTGTTTGAAGTCGATGGTGAAACCGACTTTGAAGCCGTCATACGGTTCGAAGCGGGCCCATTTATCGCCATCGGTGACCTGCAGGGTCTTTTTGATGCGAATGAAGCGCTTGTGCGCGTTCTGCTCTTCGATGCCGGCGGACTGGATCAGGAACACGAACGGACCGGCCGAGCCGTCCATGATCGGCACTTCCTCGGAGGACAGGTCGATATAGGCGTTGTCGATACCGAGGCCGGCCAGCGCGGCCAACAGATGCTCAGTGGTTTTGATCTTGACATTGTTTTCATCGATCAACACCGTGCACAGCTGGGTCTGGCCGACCAGGTGGGCTTCGGCCTTGACCTCGACCGGAACCGGCAGATCAATGCGGCGGAACACGATGCCGGTATTGACCGCCGCGGGGCGCAGGGTCATGAACACCTTCTCGCCGCTGTGCAGGCCCACGCCGGTGGCGCGGATGACATTCTTCAATGTGCGTTGCTTGATCATGCGCTGATTTTAACGGCTCGTCGGTGTATGAAAGATAAATTTCAGCCCTATTTCTGCTTTGGGCTTCTGAATTATCAGGGGGTTACACATTTTATTGTAAATCAAAAACCGATTTTTGGGCAAAGAAAGGGCCCGACGGATGCCCGCCGGGCCGAAATAGCCTGGGACCGCAAGGACAACGGCCCAGGGTATTGCCTTGGATGGCTTCAGTCTGCCTGGCGGCGCAGGAACGAAGGGATATCCAAATAGCTTTGACCACTGCTGTTGGCAAGGTCGTTCAAGGCCGTGGCCGGGGCCGGGGCGCTAACGGCCGCGGTCGGCTCGGTCCTGCCGGAGCGGCGCAGGCTGCCGGAAATCCCGCCAACACCGGGCGGATCGACCGGATCGAACGAAGCCGGACCATGGGTGCCGGTGCCAGCTTGGCGCCAATCCTGGACCGGCTCGACCAATACCGGGCGCGCGGCCTTTGCGCGGGCCTGATTGAGCCCGGTGGCGACCACGGTCACCCGCACTTCATCGCCCATGTTCGGATCCAGCACGGTACCGACGATGACGGTGGCATCTTCGGAGGCGAAGCCTTCGATGGTGCTGCCGACTTCGTCGAATTCACGCATGGTGAAGTTCGGACCGGCGGTGATGTTCACCAATACGCCATTGGCACCGTGCAGATTGACTTCGTCCAGAAGCGGATTATTGACGGCGGACTGGGCGGCGGCCTGCGCGCGATCATCACCGCGGGCGGTTCCGGAACCCATCATGGCCAGACCCATTTCACTCATCACGGTGCGCACGTCGGCGAAGTCGACGTTGATGATGCCCGGACGGGTGATCAGTTCCGAAATGCCCTGGACCGCACCCATCAGCACTTCGTTGGCGGCTTTGAAGGCGCTGATCATGGTGGCGTCGCGGCCGAGTACCGTAATCAGTTTTTCATTGGGCACCGTAATCAGCGAGTCGCAGTGCTTGGCCAGTTCTTCGATGCCCTGCAACGCGGTCTGCATGCGGCGGCGTCCTTCGAACGGAAACGGCTTAGTGATAACCGCCACGGTCAGAATGCCGAGTTCCTTGGCGATCTGCGCGACCACCGGCGCAGCGCCGGTACCGGTACCGCCGCCCATGCCAGCGGTGATGAACACCATGTCGGCACCTTCGAGCGCGCGCACGATGGCGTCACGGTCTTCCAGCGCGGCCTGACGGCCGACTTCCGGATTGGCGCCGGCGCCGAGACCTTTTGTGACATTGGTGCCGAGCTGCAGATGGGTCTTGGCACCGCATTGTTTGATGGCCTGGGAGTCGGTGTTGGCCATGATGAACTCGACGCCTTCCACGCCCGAGTTGACCATGTGGGCTACGGCGTTGCCGCCACCGCCGCCGACCCCGACCACTTTGATGACTGCATTGGGTGCAGCCTGTTCCACTAATTCGAAATACGCCATGATGATGTCCTCTTTAGGTTTTATGTGTGTTTTACAACTCGCCTTTCACGAACTTGCTGATCTTTCCGAACCAACCGCCAACTGCATTTGGACTGCGGAAACCCGGACGGCGCGGGTTGTCGCTGATACGCCCCCACTGCATCAGACCGACTGCCGTGGCAAAGGTGGGATTGCCGACCACTTCACCCAATCCCTGGATGTTCTGCGGAATGCCCTCGCGGACCGGCATGTGCAGCATTTCCTCGGCCAGTTCGACCACGCCTTCCATGCGCGCGGCACCGCCGGTCAAGACCATGCCGGCACGCACGAACTCCTCGAAACCGGAGCGCCGCAGTTCGGCATGCACCAGTTCGAAGATTTCCTCATAACGGCTCTGCACGGCTTCGGCCAGCGACTGCCGAGCCAGGCGGCGCGGCGCACGACCGCCGACGCCCGGCACCTGGATCGATTCATCGGCACGGGTCAGCTGCGCCAGCGCGCAGGCGTAGCGGATCTTCAGCTGCTCCGCATCGGGCGTGGACGTGCGCAGGATATGGGCGATGTCGTTGGTGACCTGGTCGCCGCCGATCGGCAGCGAGGCGGCATGCCGGATATAACCGCCGGCGTAGACCGCAATGTCAGTGGTGCCGGCGCCCATATCGACCAGTACCACGCCGGATTCCTTTTCATCCATGCTCAGCACGGCATGCGAGGAGGCCAGCGAAGACAGCACTAGACCGTCGACCTGCAGACCGCAGCGGCTGATGCATTTTTCGATATTGGAAGCGGCCGAGGTCGCAGCGGTGATCAGCAGCGCATGCAGTTCCAGGCGCACCGCCGACATGCCGACCGGATTGCGCACGCCTTCCTGAAAGTTGTCCAGGATGTATTCCTGCGGAATGGCGTGGATGATGCGCTGGTCGGAGGAAATGGCCACCACCTTCGCGGCCTGCAGCGCCTGCTCGAGATCGTAGTACTGCACTTCGCCGCCGGCCACCGGCGAGATGCCGGACGAACGCCGGCATTCGGTATGCGAACCGGAAATGGCGGCATACACCGAACGGATTTCACAGCCGGCCATCACTTCGGCTTCTTCGATGGCGCCCTTGATCGACTCCACGGTCGATTCGATGTCGACCACCACGCCGCGGCGCATACCGCGCGAGTCGTGTGTGCCCAGGCCGATGACTTCGATTTCATCGGAATCGGGCGAGTATTCGCCGACAAGGGCGGTCACCTTGGAGGTACCGATGTCCAATCCGACAATCAGGGATTTATCGCTTTTGCGGCTCATGTCAGGCGGGTTCCTGTAGGTTCGTAGGCGGGACGACCGGCGCCGGCGCGGCAAGCGCCCGCCAGGTCAAGGCAAATCCGTTGGTATAACGCAGATCGGCATGCACCAGACGGCGCGGCTCTTCCCGTTTTATTTTCGGCAACAAGGCCACGAAGCGCGCCAAGCGGGCATCGGCATCGTTACGGCCGATATCCAGCACCAGACCGTCGGAAAGTACGACGCGCCAGGCATTGCGTTCGCTGATGCTGAGTTCGGTGATGGCCAGCCCGACCGACTGAAACAGCGGCTGCGCTTCGGCATAGAACGTGACCATGTCATTGGCTTGCAGCGGATGACCGCTGAAAGCCGGCAAGCTCGACAGTTTGGCCTTGGGCATGGCGAACACCGAGCCCTGTTCGGCCAGCATCTGCTTGCCGTTCCAGACCGCCAGCGGCCGGTACTCGTGAATCTGCACGATCAGGGTGTCCGGCCACTGTTTGCGGACCTCGACACGCTCGACCCAGTGCAGCGCCTGCAGCTTGCCATTGATGGCCTTGAGGTCCACGGCGAAAAAACCGTCCTTGAGATGCGGCATGGCTGCGGCACGGACCTTTTCCTGATCGACGAACGCGAACGGCGCGGTCACCTGCAGACGCTTCATCGGCCAATGCCCTCCTCCGACCCAGCCGTTGAGCACGGCCACCACCGGCGTGGCCAGAATGGCCAGCACCAACAGTCCGAGCAGCAGGCGGCGGAAGGCAGGCATCAGCGCGCGTCTCCCAGGCTTGATTCCAGAATAATCCAGCACAGGGTGTCGAAATCGATACCAATCTGTTTTGCGGCCTTCGGCACCAAGGAATGCGAGGTCATGCCGGGCGCGGTATTCACTTCCAATAAATAAAAGCGGCCATCGGCATCACGCATGACGTCAACGCGACCCCAGCCGAGGCATCCGGCCGCATGAAATGCGGCCAGTGCCAGCGCGCCGATGGCCTGTTCGTCGGCGCCCTCAAGGCCCGGACACAGATACTGGGTATCCTCGGCCACGTATTTCGCATGATAGTCGTAGTACTCGCCGGCCGGTACGATGCGGATCGAGGGCAGCACGCGCTCGCCGAGAATGGCGACGGTATATTCCTGGCCGACGATCATCTGCTCCATCAACAGCTCGCCGGGATAGCGTTCGGCCAGCGTTATCGCGGCGGCCAGATCGCTTTCGGCGAACACCCGGCTGACGCCGACGCTTGAGCCTTCACAGGACGGCTTGACGATGACCGGCAGACCGAGATCACGGGCGGCGGCGGCGACATCAGCGTCAGGCAACAGACGCGCATAGCGCGGGGTCGATAGCCCCAGCGACAGCCAGATCTGTTTGGTCCGGATTTTGTCCATGCTCAGCGAGGAGCCCAGGACATCGGATCCGGTGTACGGCACGCCGAAGGCCTCCAGTAGGCCCTGCAGTACGCCGTCTTCGCCGCCGCCCTTGTTGCCGTGCAGGATGTTGAACACGCGATCGACTTTCTTGTCGACCAACAGGCTGACCAGTGCCGGAATACCGTCGACCGCGAAGGCATCGATGCCCTGTGTCTGCAGCGCGGCCAGCACATTGCTGCCGGAGTCCAGCGAAACCTCGCGCTCGGAACTGCTGCCGCCCATCAGCACGGCCACCCGGCCGAAACGTTTGGGGTCGTGTACGGTTTTCATGCCCTGTGCTCCAACTGCAGGCCGCTGACGGCCAATTCATTCGCTACCGCGCCGATGTCGCCGGCGCCCATTACCAACAGCAGATCACCGTCCTGTAACACATCGCCCAGAATCTGCGGCAGCGCTTTGGCCGGACCGGCGACCACCGGATCAAGACGGCCGCGCGCACGGATGGCGCGCGCCAGCGATTTGGCATCGGCACCGAGAATCGGCGCTTCGCCGGCGGCATAGACATCGGCCAGCACCACCGCATCGGCTTCGGAAAGCACGGCGGTGAATTCATCGAACAGATCGCGGGTACGCGAATACCGGTGCGGCTGGAAAGCCACGACCAGACGTTTTTCCGGCCAGCCGCCGCGGGCGGCGGCGAATACCGCCGCCAGCTCGCTGGGATGGTGGCCGTAATCATCGACCAGCAAGGCGGCGCCCTGCTTCAGGACCAGCTCGCCTTTGATATTGAAACGGCGGCCAACGCCCTGGAACTCGCTCAGGGCTTTGGCGATGGATTCCGGCGCCACACCGAGCTGCCAAGCGATGGCAGCGGCGGCCAGGGCATTGAGGACATTGTGTTTGCCCGGCATGTTCAAGGCCACAGCTTGATTCACACCATCCGGAAGATGCAGATTGAAGTGCATCTGACCGCCGATCTGGCGGACCTCGGTGGCACGCACTTCAGCCGCTTCGCGGAAACCGTAAGTCAGGCAATGACGCGGCATTTCATCGGCCAAGGCGCGCACTTCATCATCTTCGATGCAGAGCACGGCAAGACCGTAAAACGGCAACCGGTGCAGGAACTCCGAGAACGCCTGCTTCACCCGGTTGAAATCGCCACCGTAGTTTTCCAGATGATCGGCTTCGATATTGGTGACCACGGCCACCAGCGGATTGAGGCGCAGGAAACTGCCATCGCTTTCGTCGGCTTCGGCCACCAGCCACTGCCCGGAACCGAGCTGGGCATTGGCGCCGGCCGAAAGCAGCTGGCCGCCGATGACGAAGGTCGGATCCATGCCGCCTTCGCGCAACACACTGGCGGTCAGCGAGGTGGTGGTGGTCTTGCCGTGCGTGCCGGCGATAGCGATGCCGCGCTTGAATCGCATCAGCTCGGCCAGCATTTCGGCGCGCGGAACAATCGGAATACGCTTCTCGCGCGCAGCGCGGTGCTCCGGGTTGTCGGACTTGATGGCACTGGACACCACCACCACGTCGGCTCCCTCAATTTGTTCGGCGGCGTGGCCTTTGTACACGGTGGCTCCCATGTCCTGCAGGCGCTTGGTCGCCCGGCTTTCGCTTTGATCGGAGCCACTGACCTGATAACCAAGGGTGACCATCACTTCCGCTATGCCGCTCATACCCGATCCGCCGATGCCGATGAAGTGCACGCGCGGGAAGGCGCGGGCCAGGTCACCGTCTTTCATTAAACGCCGCTTCATGCCGCCATCTCCCGAACAATCAAATCCGCAACGTCGTTGGCGGCCTGCGGATAGGCTGCGGCGCGTGCGGCACCGGCCATGACCAGACGCCGCTGCGGATCGGCCGCCAGCGCGGAAAGCGCATGGGCGATGTTCTTGGTCAGGGCTTCATCCTGGCGGAACCATAGGCCGCCACCACAATGCTGAAGATATTCCGCATTCCGCGCCTGATGGTCATCCACCGCCGTCGGCAGGGGAATGAGAATGCCGGCAACACCGGCGGCGCAGATTTCGGCAACGGTCAACGCACCGGCACGTCCGATGACGACATCGGCCCAGCCGTAGGCTTCCGCCATGTCGGTTATGAATGGCTCGATTACGGCATCGACACCGGCAGCCGTGTAGGTAGCGCGCGCCTGCTCCAGCATTTTTTCACCGCATTGGTGGCGGATGGCAAAGCGGTGCGTGGACTGCAGGCTGGCGAAAATACCCGGCAAGCTTTCATTGATCGCGCGGGCACCCTGACTGCCGCCGAGAATCAACACGCGCAGCACGCCATCGCGATCGGCGAATCGCATGGCCGGTGCGGGCAAGGCGCTGATTTCCGGACGCACTGGATTGCCGACCACCTGATTGGCGATGCCCAGAAAGCTGTCGGGAAAACCGGTCATCACCTGATCGGCGATGCGCGCCAGTAGCCGGTTGGTCATGCCCGGCGCACGGTTCTGCTCATGCACCAGCAAGGGCCGGCCCTGCAACCATGCCGCCAGACCGCCCGGGCCGGCGGTATAGCCGCCGAAACTGACTACCGCCGCAGGTTTATGCCGGCGAATCAATGCCGTCGCTTTGCGCACGGCCGTAAATATTCGCCAGGGCGCCAGCAGTAGACTGCGCAGATCTTTGCCGCGCAGGCCTTTGATGGCCAGGGTTTCAATCGCAATGCCGTGCTCGGAAACCAAACGGGTTTCCATGCCGCCCTCGGAGCCCAACCAAAGCACCGGCACGCCGCGCAGACGCAAGGCTTCAGCCACCGCCAAACCTGGGAAGATGTGGCCGCCGGTACCGCCGGCCATGATCATCACGGGCGACTTTGCCGTCATACGGAGGCTCCTGCCGTCGGCTCGATGCGGCTTCGATTACCCAGCCGGGCCGCCTGTTGGGCGGCGTTCATGCCCGCGGGTGCGACATGACTGAATCCGGAAGCATCAACCCGTGTCGGTTCGCTGCGTTCGCCGCGTTGGCGACGGGCACGGTCGAGTTCATAACTGATGCGCAGCAACAGACCCATGGCGGCGCAGGTCATCATCAGACTGGAACCGCCGGAGGAAATCAGCGGCAGGGTCAGACCTTTGGTCGGCAGCACACCGAGATTGACGCCGATGGACACCGCGGCCTGGATGCTGATCCACAGACCGAGTCCGAACGCGCAGTAAGCGGCGAAAGGACGGTTCAATTCCAGACAACCCAGACCGGTGCGGAATGCACGCCAGGTCAGAATGCCGAACAGGGCGACCAGCGCACAGATGCCAATGAAGCCGAATTCCTCGGCAAATACCGAGAAAATGAAATCGGTATGCGCTTCCGGTAGATAATCGAGCTTCAGCACGCTGCCACCCAGACCGACACCGGTCAGGCCGCCGCGGCCGATGGCGATGAAGGCCTGCACCAGTTGGAAACCGGAATCGAACTGATCGGCCCAGGGATTCCAAAAGCTCGTCAGGCGCTTGACCCGGTAGGGCTCCAACCAGGCGATGAAGGCCATGGCGATGCCGAGCAGAATGGCCGGACCGATGATGTGTTTCTGGTTGGCGCCGCCCAGCCAGACCATGCACAGCGTGATGGCCAGCAGCAGCGCCGAGGACCCGAAGTCCGGCTGAATCAGCAGCAGGGCCACCAGGATGCAGGCAATGCCGATCGGTTTCAGCAAGGCTTTTAGACTGACCGGAATCTGGTCGCGGTAACGCACCAGATAGCTCGACAGCCAGACGATGAACATCAGTTTGACCGCTTCCACGGCCTGGAAGCCGAGCGGCCCCAGATGCACCCAGCGCCGTGCGCCGTTGACCGACTTGCCGAGACCGGGAATCCAGACGCTGATCAAGGCCAGGAAACACAGCAGCAGGAAGATGTAACCGTATTTTTCGATTTGTTTGATTTCGGTACGCAATGCCACCACCGCCAGTCCCAACCCGATCACCAGGAACATCAGATGGCGGTTGAAATAATAGAACGCACCCTGTCCGGTCATCACCGCATAGGACATCGAGCTTGATGCCACCATGACGATACCCAGACCGATCAGCAGGGCCACCGCGCACAGCATCCAGACGTCGACGTGGCCGCCGAGTTCGTTATATTTGGTGGCTTGGGCGGGCGTCGCCATCAACGCACCTTCAGGGTCGCCAGCGCGACCAGAACGAGAATGACCGAGATGATCCAGAAGCGCACGATCACGCGCGGCTCCGGCCAACCCTTGAGTTCGAAATGATGATGGATCGGCGCCATGCGGAACACACGCTTGCCGGTCAGCTTGAAGGAAGCGACCTGGATCATCACCGACAGCGTTTCGATCACGAAGATGCCGCCCATGATCACCAGAATCAGTTCCTGACGCACGATCACGGCAATGGTACCGAGCACGGCGCCGAGCGCCAGAGCGCCGATGTCGCCCATGAACACCATGGCCGGAAAGGTGTTGAACCAGAGAAAGCCCAGACCGGCACCCGCGATGGCGGCACACACAATGGCCAATTCGCCAGCGCCGGGAACGGCAGGAATCTGTAGATAGTCCGAGAACACGGCATTGCCCGAAGCATAGGCGAAGATGCCGAGACCACCGGCGACCAGCACCGTCGGCATGATGGCCAGGCCATCGAGGCCGTCTGTCAGATTGACCGCATTGGAGAAACCGACGATCCAGAAATAGGCGATCACCATGAACAGGGCGCCGAGCGGGATGGCGACATCTTTCAGCAGCGGCAGATACAGCGTGGTATTCGACGGGGCATCGGCGGTAGTGAACAGAAGTAGTGCGGCAATCGCACCGAACACCGACTGCAGGGCGTACTTGTGGCGCGACTTCAGGCCATTCGGATCGCGGCGAACGATTTTGATCCAGTCATCCAGCCAGCCGATCAGGCCGAAACCCACCAGAACTCCCAGCACAATCCAGACATAGCGGTTGCGCAGATCGGCCCACAGCAGGGTCGACAGGCTGATGGTCATCAGAATGAGCGCGCCACCCATGGTCGGCGTGCCGGCCTTGGAGAAATGCGATTGCGGTCCGTCGGTACGGATCGGCTGGCCGCCTTTGAGGCGCGACAGCCGTTCAATCACTACCGGCCCGAGCCAGAGCGAGAGCGCAAGCGCGGTCAAGGCACCGAGAATGGCGCGCATGGTGATGTAATCGAACAGGGCGAACAGCCGGGCGAATTCCTGTAGCCAACGTGCCAATTCAAGCAGCATCCGGTTTCTCCTGGATTCCATAGGTTTGCAAAAGGGCGTTCACGACCTCATCCATCCGGCTCGAACGCGAGCCTTTGACCAGTAGACGTTGATTGCTATGAAGGCTGCCGTTCAGTACCGCAATCAGTGCCGCGCGGTCGGTGAAATGCCGTGCACCGGAGCCGAAGGCTTCACTGGCGGCGGCGCTGAGTACGCCACAGGTCATCATCCCGGCAATGCCCTGGCTTTTCGCAGCAGTGCCGATCTGCGCATGCAGATCCACCGCGGTGTCGCCCAGCTCAGCCATATCACCGAGCACCAGCAGCGACTGACGGCCGTCCAGCGCGCAGGCCGCAGTCAACGCCGCGATGCCGGCAAGCACCGAGCCGGGATTAGCGTTGTAGCTGTCGTCGATGAGCACCGCGCCGTTGGCCAGTTGCTTGCCATCCTGACGTCCGGCAACCGGCCGGGCCGACTGCAGACCGGCAAGCACCGCCTCGAAGGGGGCACCGGCCGCCAGGGCCATGGCGGTGGCGGCCAAGGCATTGAGAATATTGTGACGGCCGGGCATCTGCAGCGCGACTTCGGCACGTCCGGCCGGGGTGATCAATTCGAAACGAACACCGTCGGCACCGGAAACGATTTTTCCGGCCGTGACATCGGCATTGTTTTCCAGACCGAAGCGCAGCACACTGCGGCCGGCAATGCGCTCGAGGAAATACGGACAGAAGGCATCGTCGACATTGACCACGGCCAGACCGTCATCGGGAAGGGCCTCGTATATCGCGCCCTTGGTTTCCGCGATACCCAGCAGCGAGCCCATGCGTTCGATGTGGGCCGGCGCGATGTTGTTGACCAACGCGATATTGGGCGTGACGATACTGGTCAGA
Organism: Lysobacteraceae bacterium; assembly: GCA_021299355.1. Taxonomy (GTDB): domain Bacteria; phylum Pseudomonadota; class Gammaproteobacteria; order Xanthomonadales; family Xanthomonadaceae; genus Arenimonas. The sequence goes on along the minus strand of JAJTGG010000025.1, from coordinate 1,834 downwards.
TAGGCGATGTCGCCCGTTTTGCCGGCACCCATTTCATAAATGGCGAACTGCGCATCTTCCGGCGCATCGATGACCGCCAGCGGCAGACCGATTTCATTGTTACGGTTGCCCGGATTGACATATGCTTTTCCGGCATGCAAAAGAATGGCATGCAGCAGAGTCTTCACCGAGGTCTTGCCATTGCTGCCGGTCAAGGCCAGCACCACGGCCGGACGCGTACGCGCCAAGCCGGCGGCGATTTCACCGAGCGCTTCTTCGGTATCGGCACACAGGATGGTCGGCAGATCGGAATCCACCGGACGATGCGTCAACAGGGCTGCAGCGCCGTTGGCTTTGGCCTGGGCGACGAATTCATGGGCATCGAAGCGCTCGCCTTTCAGGGCAACGAACAGCGCCCCGTGCAGATCGTCGCGGCTGTCGGTGCTGATGCCTGAAATCGGCACGTCGTCGCCGAGCAGTCGGCCTTCGCACCAGTGCGCCAGCTGCGAGAGTTCGACCGTTCTCATGCCGCCTCCTGCAGAAACGTGGCGGCAATCGTGCGGTCATCGAACGGTGTCTTTATGCCGCCCACTTCCTGATAGGTTTCATGGCCCTTGCCAGCGATCAACACGATGTCCTGCGGACCGGCGGCGGCGATGGCCTCGGCAATGGCGGCACGGCGGTCGCGTTGGATGTGGACGGCATCGGCCTTGGTAAAACCGGTGCGGATTTCGGCAACGATGGCATCGCCGGATTCGCTGCGCGGATTGTCATCGGTGACCCAGACCGCATCGGCCCACTGTTCGGCACTGGCGGCCATCAACGGCCGCTTGCTGCGGTCGCGGTCGCCGCCACAGCCGAACACGCAGATCAATCGGGCCTGACTGTGCGCGCGCAGGGTTTTCAGCGCCTGCTCCAGCGCATCGGGGGTATGGGCATAATCAACCACCACCAGCGGTTTGCCATGCATGCCGCCCAAGCGGCTCATGCGGCCGTCGACCGGACTCAAACGCCCCAGCAGCGCCGCGACTTCGTCCAGGCCCATGCCGTCGGCAATGAGAACGCCGGCAACGGCCAACAGATTATCGGCATTGAAGCGGCCCAGAAGCGACGATGCCACGGCAGCCCGCTCGGCACCGTGAACCAGCATGAAGCGCATGCCATCCAATCCGAGCGCCAGCGCTTCGGCGCGTAGATCGGCCTCTCTGCCCTGCGAGGAGGTCCGGATGCATTGCAGTCCGGCCGGCAGATTTTCCGCCAGCTGGCGCCCGTAAGCATCATCGATATTGATGACCGCATGGCGCAGTCCGGGCCAGGCGAACAGTTTCGCCTTGGCCTCGAAATAGGCCTGCATCGTGCCGTGGTAGTCCAGATGATCCAGTGTCAGATTGCTGAACACGGCGGTATCGAAGGCCACCGCATCGACACGGCCCTGATCCAGGGCGTGCGAGGACACTTCCATCGCCACCGCCTGCGCACCGTCCTCGTGCATCGCCGCGAGCGCGCGGTGAACCGCGATGACATCGGGCGTGGTGCGTTCACCGGACTGAAGCTGGCCGTAGAGCCCGGTGCCGAGCGTACCGATGGTGCCGGCGGTGCGGCTTTGCAGGGCAAAAGCCTGCGCAATCAGTTGCACGGTCGAGGTCTTGCCGTTGGTGCCGGTCACGCCGACCAGAGTCATCGCCTGCGACGGCGCACCGTAAAAGCGGCTGGCGATGCGGGCCTGAAGGGATTTCAGCGCCGGTACCGCCAACGCATTTTCCGGAATGAAGGTGCTGGCAGGCGCAGGCGCCTCGTACAACACCACGGACGCCTTGGCGGCCTGCTCGGAATGCAGGTACGACAGGCCATGTGC
>JAJTGG010000061.1 GCA_021299355.1 Lysobacteraceae bacterium | reverse complement strand
CCGCCGAGCGCGATGATTTCAGCGCGGATCTTCTCGACCATACCGACCAGCTTGAAGGTGCCAATATGCGGCTTGCTGACGTACAGGATTTCATCCGGCGCGCCGGCTTTCACGAACTCGGCCAGCACCTTGCGGCCGTAGTGGTGTTTGTCCTGGATCTGGCTCCACAGTTTGCCGTCCGAAAAGGTGCCGGCCCCGCCTTCACCGAACTGCACGTTCGATTCGGTATTCAGAGTCTGCTTGCGCCACAGGCCCCAGGTGTCCTGGGTGCGGATGCGCACGTTCTGGCCACGCTCGAGCACGATCGGCTTCAAACCCATCTGCGCCATCACCAGCGCCGCCAGAATGCCGCAGGGGCCGAAGCCAATGATAATCGGGCGTTGCTGATCCTCGCGGGGAAAATCCGCCGGCGCTTGGGCCACGAATTGGTAGGTGGTGTCGGGGCTGGGCAGGATCTTGGTGCTGTCCGGGTGCGCGGCCAACACACGGGCACGGGCCGGCTCGCTTAATGCCACATCCAAGCTGTAAATCAGCTGGATGGCGGTTTTCTTGCGGGCATCGTAGCTGCGTTTGAATACCGAAATGGCCTCGATTTCGGCATCGGAAACCGCCAATGCGGCTGCCACGGCCTGCCGCAAATCGGCCTCATCGTGCGCCAAGGGCAGTTTCAGATCGTTTAAACGCAGGGTGCGGGTATCAGGCATGCGGCAATTTTACCCTGTGCCGATGCCGGACGCGCCATCGCTCTCTATCTCGGCATCCTGTTGAACATCGCACTCACCTTTGCCGGATTCTGATTACTCCTGCTCGATCCGTTCCACTTCCGCTTTCAGACCGGTTTCCATGCCGTCCATCAATTGGTTCATGGTCTGCTCGATCCGTTCCACTTCCGCTTTCAGACCGGTTTCCATGCCGTCCATCAATTGGTTCATGGTGTAGTCCAGCTGCGATTTCGAGGGATACCAGGTCTGCAGCTTGCCGATGCGATTCTCGAACTCGGCCTCGGCGAAATAATCGGTGGGCGGATTGCCGAGCTTGCTGCTGACCGCATAATCCATGCGCATGGCCTGGGTGTCCATGGCCAGGCAGAACAGATAGGCGTCACGCGACTTGGCGGTGTCATAGCAGCTTTTGATTTTGGCCACGGCGCCGCTGATGCCGCTGTCGCGGTACACCGAAAAGAAGGTGCCGGTGGCATTGATGGCGATCTGCTGGGTATCGGAGGCGGCGGAAACCGGCAGTGCGGCAAGCATCAGGCTGGCGGCGAAAACGAGGGATCGGGTCATGGCGGGCTGCTTTCGGGGACAGTCTCTAGCATAGCCCAAACCGGCAGCCCTGCCCCGTGCCCAAGCGCATGGTGATTTTCACACCGTTGTGATGTCGGATTCGTCAAAGTAGCCATCGAACATCCGCTCATTTGCCCCCCTCGGATTCGCCTGTCGAATCCCTTCTGCCGCCCCGAGGCGGCTTTTTTTTGGCCAAGCCACCGGCTGTCATCAAACGGTCATGTTCCAAGTGCATTCTGTATTCGGGTCGCGGCTTAGACACCCGCGGCCTACTCTCTCCGAATGATAGCCCCTATCATTCCCCTTACCGCCCTGATGGGCGGTTTTTTTTGGCCTACATCACCGCCACGGCCATACCCAGCAGGCACAGCGACACCGCAGCACTGGCCTGCAGACGCAGGCGGTAGAACCACTCCGGGATCAGCTCGGTCTTGCGCAGTCGGCGATCGATCAGCACCAAGGCCAGGAAGACCAGAAGCAGCAAACGGAACGGACCGGGACCGGCCGGCAACAGCAGCGCGCCCCAGGCCGCCAAAGCCAGTACATTGCTGCTGAGCAAAAGATTGATCGGGGCACGCGCGCCGAAGAACAGATGCACCGCCCAGTGGATGCCGGCGATGAACGCGGCGATCACCGCGCCATAGGCCGCGGTCCATTGCTGCCACGGCGCGACAGCGGGCGCAAACACCTGCCCGGCCAGGCCGATGGCGAACGGCAGAATGCCGGCGTAGGTCAGCAGGCGTGCGGTGGCAGTCGAATTCGGCGACATGGCATCTCCTTGGCAATGCTTAAGCATAATTCAGGCCGATGGGATTCGGCGTGAACCCCGGCGCAGCGGCGCTGAAGGGTCGGAAAAGGCGGTCAAATCGGGTAAAATAGCGGTTTATTGCCCCTGTTTGGAGTTGTCATGACGCACCCCGTTCTCGCCGCCCTCGGCCTTTCCGAAACCGAATCCGGCACCTACCTCGGCCGCGGCGAGTGGTCCAAAACCACCGATGCCGGCGTCCTTGAACCGGTCAACCCGAGCACCGGCGAAGTCATCGGCCGCGTTTACGCCTCCAGCCAGAGCGATTACGACACCCTCATCGCCCGCGCCGAAGAAGCCTATGCCGTGTGGCGCACGACCCCGGCCCCGAAACGCGGCGAAGCCATCCGCCTGTGTGCCGACGCCCTGCGCGCCCACAAAGACGCGCTCGGTTCGCTGGTTGCTTTTGAAATGGGCAAGATCAAACCGGAAGGCGATGGTGAAGTGCAGGAAATGATCGACATCGGCGATTTCGCCGTGGGTCTGTCGCGCCAGTTATACGGCCTGACCATGCACTCGGAGCGTCCGGGGCACCGCATGTACGAGCAATACCACCCGATTGGTCTGGTCGGCATCATCTCGGCCTTCAACTTCCCGGTCGCGGTCTGGGCCTGGAACGCCTTCCTTGCCGGTGTCTGTGGCGACATCTGCATCTGGAAGCCCTCGCCGAAAACCCCGTTCTCGGCCATTGCCGCGATGAAGATCTGCAACGAGGCCCTGAATAAAGCCGGCTTCCCGGATCTGTTCTTCCTGTTCAACGATGCCGGCACCGAAATCGCCCAGAACTTCGTGGACGATAAACGCGTGGCACTGATCAGCTTCACCGGTTCGACCCACGTCGGCCGCATGGTCGGCGAGCGCGTGGCGCGCCGCATGGGCCGTTCCCTGCTGGAACTGGGCGGCAACAACGCCATCATCGTCGACGACAGCGCCGATCTGAAACTGGCGATTCCGGCCATCGTGTTCGGTGCCGTCGGCACCGCCGGCCAGCGCTGCACCACCACCCGCCGCCTGTTCGTGCATGAAGCCCTGCGCGATGTGGTGGTCGAGAAGCTGGTCGCCGCGTACAAACAAATCGAAACCAAAATCGGCGACCCGACCCTGCCGACCACCCTGATGGGTCCGCTGAACTCAAAAGAAGCCGTGGCGCAGTTCCTGAAAGCCATCGATGGTGCGAAAGCGGCCGGCGGCAAAGTGCTGACCGGCGGCGCGGCCATTGAAGGCCGCGGCAATTTCGTGCTGCCGACCATCATCGGCAACATCAAAAACTCCGATGCCGTGGTGCAGGCCGAAACCTTCGCCCCGATCCTGTATGTGATGACCTTCAAGACCCTGGATGAAGCCATCGCCCTGCAAAATGCCGTACCGCAAGGCCTGAGCTCGGCCATCTTCACCCAGAACCTGAAAGCCGCGGAAGCCTTCCTGGCCGCCAGCGGCTCCGACTGCGGCATCGCCAACGTCAACATCGGCACCTCCGGTGCCGAGATCGGCGGCGCCTTCGGTGGCGAGAAGGAAACCGGCGGTGGCCGCGAGTCCGGCTCGGATGCCTGGAAGGTGTACATGCGTCGTCAGACCAACACCATCAACTATTCGGATTCGCTGCCGCTGGCCCAAGGCATCAAGTTCGACTTCTGATGTATTCCCTGGCCCGGCCCCTGCTGTTCTGCCTGGACGCCGAGCGTGCGCACACGCTCGGTCTGGCGGCGCTGGAAACGGCCTACCGCACCGGCTTGAACCCGCTGTTGGCGGTCAAACCCAAGCCGCTGCCGACCAAAGCCTTCGGCATCAGTTTTCCGAACCCGGTCGGCTGCGCTGCCGGGCTGGATAAGAACGGCGAGCACATCGATGCGCTGATGGCGCTCGGTTTCGGATTCGTGGAAATCGGCACGGTCACGCCGCGCCCGCAGGAAGGCAACCCGAAGCCGCGCATGTTCCGCCTGAAAGACGAGATGGGCATCATCAACCGGCTCGGCTTCAACAACCACGGCGTCGATGCCCTGGTGAAAAATGTCGAACGATCCAAACGCGAAGGCATCCTCGGCATCAACATCGGCAAGAACAAAGACACGCCGAACGAACGCGCCATCGACGACTATCTGCATTGCCTCGAGCGCGTGTACGACTACGCCGACTACATCACGGTCAACATCTCCTCGCCCAACACCCAGGGTCTGCGTGATCTGCAGGGCGAAGAAGCGCTGCGCGTGTTCGTCCACGAACTGCGCGCCGCCCAGGAAGATCTGGCCGCCGTGCGCGGCCACCGCGTGCCGATGCTGGTCAAGATCGCGCCGGATCTGTCGGAAGCGGAAATCGAAGGCATTGCCGGCGTGTTCAATGCCGCCAAACTCGACGGTGTGATCGCCGGCAACACGACTATCGACCGCAGCATGCTCGGTCCGAACCCGATTGCCGGCCAGGTCGGCGGTCTGTCAGGTAAGCCGCTCTACGAAAAAGCCACGCACACCCTGCGCCGGCTGCGCCTGCACTTGGACAACAGCATTCCGATCATCGGCGTCGGCGGCATTACCGAAGGCGCCGATGCGCTGGGTAAAGTATCGGCCGGAGCTTCTTTGGTACAGATCTACACCGGCTTCATTTATCGCGGTCCGGAACTGCTCGGCGAGTGCGTCAATGCCATACGCCGGCGCCGGCTGGGGGCGGGCTGATGCAGCCCCTGCCGTGGGCCGATGACGTCTCGCTGGCCGGCCGCAACACCCTGCATATCGCCGCACGCGCGGCCGCCATGTGCGATGTCCGCGACCCGTCCCGCATCGGCGAGGCTTTCGATCTGGCCGCGATGAAAGGCCTCGAGGTGCTGGTGCTGGGCGAAGGCAGCAATGTGCTGTTCGCCGCCGACTACCCGGGACTTGTGCTGTGCCTGACCGGCGACGACTGCAGGATCCTGGAACAGAACGACAGCCAAGCGCTGATCCGCGCCGAAGCCGGCATGCTCTGGAACGAACTGGTGCATTGGACCCTGGCCCGCGGCTGGAACGGCTTGGAGAATATGGCGTTGATTCCCGGTACGGTTGGCGCCTGTCCGATTCAGAACATCGGCGCCTACGGTGTGGAAGTGGGCGAGTTCATCGAAACCGTGGAAGCTTTTGATCGCAGCAGCGGGCGCATCAAACGCCTCAGCCATGCCGAGTGCGCGTTCGGCTACCGCGACTCGCGCTTCAAACGCGAACGCGATCAATGGGTGATTACCGCTGTTGCGTTCCGTCTGGATAAAACCCGGCCGCTGAAAATGGCCTACGCCGGGGTGCCGGAAGAGCTGGACGCGATGGGCATCATAGAGCCGAAGGCCGTGCATCTGGCCGAAGCCATCAGCCGCATCCGCACCCGCAAGCTGCCGAATCCGGCCTTGATCGGCAATGCCGGCAGTTTCTTCAAAAACCCGATGCTGCCCGATGCTGCCGCCGATGCCCTGAAAGCCGCGTATCCGGAGTTGCCGGTGTTTCCCTCCGGCGTGGACGGTCATAAAAAACTCTCGGCCGCGTGGTTGATTGAAAAAGCCGGGTGGAAAGGCTACCGCGAAGGCGATGCCGGTATTGCCGAACAGCATGCCCTTGTGCTGGTCAATCACGGCACGGCCAGCGGTGCCGAACTGCTGGCGGTGGCCCGCAAAGTCGCGGCTTCGGTGCAGGTGCAATTCGGAGTCGGGTTGGAACCGGAACCGCGCATCCTCGGTGCCGATTTTTGATTCCCGACAAACACACGCATCCGGCCGCGCGCGCGGTACTGCTGATGGTGTTCAGCACCGTGTTGTTCGGCCTGATGGCGGTGGTCATCCGCCTGGCCTCGGAAACCCAGCACCCGTTCGAGATCGCGTTCTTCCGCAATCTGTTCGGCCTGCTGTTCACCCTACCGCTGCTGTTCAAGCATGGCCCGGGTTTACTGAAGACCTCCAAGCTGCCGCTGTACCTGCTGCGCTGTGCGATCGGTACGGTCGGCATGATGGCCGGATTCTGGGCCATCGTGCATCTGCCGCTGGCGCAAGCCGTAGCGATTTCCTATTCCACGCCGCTGTTCGTCACCACGGCGCCAGTCTGGTCGCGCTGCTGGCGGCGGTGATGAGCGCCAGTGTGGCCATCTCGATTAAATTCCTGACCCGCACCGAAAGCCCGGATGCCATCGTGGTGTTCACCACCGCCTTGTGGGTGCCGATGTCGCTGGTGCCGGCTTTGCTGTTCTGGCAGACGCCGTCCGGCATCACCTGGCTGTGGCTGGTGTTGGCCGGATTGTTCGGTACCGTGGCGCACATGTGCTGGACCCGCGCCCTGCAGCTGGGCGATGCCTCCATCCTGACGCCGATCAGCTTCATGCAGGTCTTGGTGGTCGGCGTGTTCGGCTGGTGGCTATTCGACGAAAGCGTCGACCGTTACACCCTGATCGGCGCACTGATCATCTTCGGCTCTAACCTGTATCTGGCGCACCGGGAGATCAGCCGCGCCAAACCGGCGGTCACCGATCCGGAAATCTTCTCGGATACCCTGCAGCGTTGATGGTGCTGAAGATTACCTGCGTTTGTATTTATTCTCGACGTAGGCATCAATTAGCGCAGTGAATTCCTGGGCGATATTGTCGCCGCGCAGAGTCAATTTCTTTTC
>JAJTGG010000060.1 GCA_021299355.1 Lysobacteraceae bacterium | reverse complement strand
CATGGCTGTCGGGTAGAATGAGGGGGAATAAGCGGATTGTACCCAGTTTCCGTCAGCAAAAGGTCAAGACATGCCGGCTCTGCGCCCCTTCAATGGCATCACCCCCCGCCTCGGCGAACGCGTGTTCATCGACCCGGCCTGCACCGTCATCGGCGATGTGCATATCGGCGAAGACAGCTCGATCTGGCCGGGCACCATCATCCGCGGCGACGTCAACCATATCCGCATCGGTGCACGCACCAACATTCAGGATGGCAGCATCATCCATGTCAGCCACGACGGACCCAGCGGCAAGCCGGTCGGCTACCCGACCCTGATCGGCGATGACGTCACCATCGGTCATGGCGCTATCATTCACGCCTGCCGCATCGGCAACGCCTGCCTGATCGGCATGGGCGCCACCGTGCTCGATGGTGCGGTGATCGAAGACCACGGCTTCGTCGGCGCCGGCGCGGTCATTCCGCCGGGCAAAACCGTGCGTAGCGGCGAACTGTGGCTGGGCAATCCGGCCAAATGCGTGCGCACGCTCAGCGAGCAGGACATCGCGCAACTGTATTATTCGGCGAAGCATTACGTGCGCCTGAAGGATATGTATCTGGCCGAACCTTAAGCCGGCCAGTGCAGAACACGCTCGATGCATTGCAGCGGAATGGGCGTGGTGATGTGCGGAAACAGTTCACTGCTGACCGGATGCGTATCCCATCGCAGATAATCGACCAAAGCCGCTTCGTCCAGTTTCAACAGGAACACCTGCGCCTCATCGCTGAAGCGGCGCGCGAAAACGCCGGGCACCTGCTCATGGCTGGCGGCATGGATGAAGCCTTCGCTTTCGAGTGATGCCGTGTGCCAGTAACCGAGCTGTTGGGCGTTTTCCCAATCGGCGGAACGCGCAAGAATATACACGCCGAACGGCAAGGCCTGCGGGATCACTCGGCGGCACCTTCGCCATCGGCCAAGCGGCGCAGTTCGGCATATACGCCGTCGGTATCCGGGCGCACGCCCTGCCAGATCCGAAAACTCTCAGCGGCCTGCTCCACCAGCATGCCCAGGCCATCGAAGGCCTCGCCGCAGCCGGCGGCCTTGGCCCAGGCCAGAAAATCGATGGCGGCCATGCCGTAACTCAAGTCCACCGCCACGGTGTGCGCACCGGTCAGTCGGAATGGCAGTTGCAGGGGCTGCGTGCCGCGCCCGGCGGAGGTGGCGTTGAGGATCAGATCGAAGTGACCCAGCTCGGGCAGATCCTGCCAATAGCGGGTATGCGCGCGCTCCGGTTCCTGCAGGGCATCGGCCAGTTCATCAGCACGCTCCGGCGTGCGGTTGCACACCACCAGTTCACCGATGCCGGCATCCATCAGCGCCGGCGCCACGCCGAAGGCGACACCACCGGCGCCGAGCAGCAGCGTACGGCGGCCACGCAGATCGATGTTGCGACGCAGGCACAGATCGTTGACCAGGCCGACGCCGTCGGTGTTGTCGCCGTGCCAGACACCATCGATGACACTGAGCGTATTGACCGACTGTGCGCGCCGCGCACGCGGGGCCAGTTCGCCGCAGAGGTCCATCACCGCGCGTTTATGCGGCAGGGTCACGTTCGCGCCGACACCGCCTTCGGCCGCAAAGCGCGTCAAGCCCTGCGTCAGCACTTCCGGTGAAAGTTCCAAACGGTCGTAATCAAGATCGACCGACCACTGGCTGGCGAAATGTTTATGGATGTCATCACGCAGGCGCGTTCGTCGAGCCAGCCGTTCTGTGCGGCGGCCTTGATCATCGCGTATTCGCCGGAGACCTGGTAAACGAAGGTCGGCATTTCGAAGCGGTCCTTGACCCGGCGCAACACATCCAGATAGGGCATGCCCGGCTTGACCATGATCATGTCGGCGCCTTCCTCGATGTCGAGCGCGACTTCGCGCAGGGCTTCATCGCTATTGGCCGGATCCATCTGATAGGAGTATTTGTTGCCCTTGCCGAGCGCCGCCGCTGAACCGACCGCATCGCGGAACGGGCCGTAAAACGCCGAGGCGTATTTGGCGGAATAGGCCAGAATCTGGGTGTTGACGAAGTTCTCCTGCTCGAGCGCTTCGCGGATGGCGCCGATGCGGCCATCCATCATGTCGCTCGGCGCGACCACGTCGGCACCGGCGAACGCATGCGAAAGCGCCTGCGCGACCAGCACCTCCACGGTTTCGTCATTCATCACGTAACCGGCTTCATTGATCAGACCGTCCTGGCCGTGACTGGTATAAGGATCGAGCGCGACGTCGGTAATGACGCCCATGTCCGGGAAGCGCGACTTGATGGCGCGGATGGCGCGCTGGGCCAGGCCGTTTTCATCATAGGCCGCCACCGCATCCAGCGACTTGGCTTCCGGCGCGGTGACCGGAAACAGCACCATGGCCGGAATGCCGGCAATCATCACCTGCTCGGCCTTGCGCACCAACGCTTCTATGGACAGGCGCTCGACGCCTGGCATCGAAGCTACCGGCGTCACCTGATCCAGCCCGTGGACGAATACCGGCAGAATCAAATCGCTGACATCCAGACGATGTTCGCGCATGAGGCGTCGGGAAAAGGCGGATGCGCGCATCCGGCGTGGACGTGACAGGGGGAAAGACATGGGCAACTCCGGGTTCGGTATGCGTATTTTAAGCCTATCCGCTGATCCACGCCATCCATGCGCTCGCGCTGCCATTGGGGCTGAACGTGATTGCTGAGGGCGTCGAAACCGAAGCGCAGCGGGAATGCCTGATGGCCATCGGGGTCAAGACCAGACAGGGCCATCTGTTCATGCCCTCGCATTCCATCGAAGAAATCGGTTCAGCGCTCAATATCGCTACGCCGTGACCATGCCCTCCGCGCGCATCCAAACCAGCGTGTCCGCCATCAGCTGCGGCAACGGGGTTTCACAATAGCCGAGCCGAGCAATCGCCTTGCCGGAATCGACTTTCAGGTGATGGCAGGTCATGGCCACCGCCGCCGGGGTGATCTGCGGCATTTTGCCGGTCACCGCCGCACTCATTTCACTCAATTGCCCGATAATGCGCAGCAGCGTCTGCGGCATCGCCCGCCGGGCCGGTGGACGTCCGGATAACTGCGCAGCCAGTTGCACGAACTCCAGAAAACTGGCGTGGCTGCCGCCGAGCAGAAAGGATTCGTTGCGCAGCCCGGCTTGCCAGGCATGCACCTGGGCTTTGGCGATTTCGCGGACATCGGCGAAGGCGCCGGACCCGGGCGGAACGCCGGGCAGGGTGCCGTCGTACACCATCTTGACCAGCCGCGCCCAGTTGTTGCGGTCGCCGGGGCCGAGCACATGCGAGGGATTGAACACCAGATACGGCAATGCCGACTGCCGTACCGCCTCCTCGCCAAGAAACTTGCTGCGCTCGTAGTTGATCCAGCTTTCGCCGCCGCGCTGCGGCAGGGTTTCGGTCAGGGTCTCTTCGACCAGGTGCGAATAGGCCGAAACGCTGGAGGTGTGCACGAAACAGCCGACACCGTTGGCTTCGGCGGCGGCCAACAGGCGTTCGGTGCCGGCGATATTGGTTTCGTCCTGGACCTCGCGATCGCGTGACCAGGGGCTGGTGTTGGCGGCGCAGTGGAATACCGCCTCGACGTTCTGGCATGCCGCGTTCAGTACGCATTGGTCCTGCAGACTGCCGCGCACCGGCTCGGCGCCGGCATCCGCCAGCAACGCATCGGAAGACGGGCTGCGCGACAGCGCCCGCACACGGTGTCCATTAGCCAGCAGTTCGCGCAGCAGGTGACCGCCGACGAAGCCGCTGGCACCGGTAAGCAGTACATTGGCCATCCCGTGCTCCCTGTCGTTTCCATTAGTGTATGCGCAGTGACGGCGTATTTGCGACAATGGACGAATGAATCCCGAAAACCATCCACTGTATGCCGACCTCTGCCGGGGACTGGATGCGCTTGCGCTCGACCGGAAGCACGCCGGCAAACTGCTGGACTATCTGGATCTGCTGGTACGATGGAACGGGACCTACAACCTGACCGCCATCCGCGACCCGAAAGACATGCTCAGCAAGCATCTGCTGGACTCCCTGGCCATGCATCCGTATTTCACCCAGGCATCGCTGGCCGATCTGGGCACCGGACCGGGCCTGCCTGGTATTCCGCTGGCCATCATCCGGCCAGAAGCGGCGGTCAGCCTGGTGGAAAGCAACGGCAAGAAAGCTCGCTTTCTGCGCGAAGCCGTGCGCCATCTCGGGCTGGACAATGCCCGGGTCATCGAGTCGCGGGCCGAGGCCGTTGCCGAGCACGGCCGCTATACCGCCATCACCGCGCGCGCGATGGATCGCCTGGCCGGTATTCTGGCGGTCGGTGGCCATCTGCTGGCTCCGGACGGCGTGCTGCTGGCGATGAAAGGCCCCCGCATCGCCGACGAAATCGCGGAACTGGATCGGCGTTGGCGGGTCATGGCCATCCACCCGCTGGATGTACCGGGCTTGGATGCCGAACGCCAGCTGGTGGTGGTCAGCCACGCCGCATCTCCATAAAAATTTACAGTTGCCGCGCCAAACACTGCCGGCATTGGGCATAATGGAGGGCTGGAAGTCGCCCGTACTGGAAGCTGAATGAGCCGCATCATCGCTATCGCCAATCAGAAAGGCGGGGTTGGCAAGACCACCTCCGCCGTCAATCTGGCGGCCGCATTGGCCGCCGCGCCGAAAAAAGTGCTGTTGGTCGATCTTGACCCCCAGGGCAACGCGACCATGGCCGCCGGCTTCGATAAGCGCGAACTGGAACATGCGATTACCGAACTGCTGCTGGGCGAATCCGACATCAGCCAAGTCTTGCGCCGCAGCGAGGAAGGCTTCGATCTGATTCCCGGCAACATCGACCTGACCGCCGCCGAAATCCAGCTGATGGACATGCCGGCGCGCGAAAGCCGGCTGAAACAGGCGCTGGATCCGATCCGGAACAACTACGACTTCATCATCATCGACTGTCCGCCGTCCCTGTCGCTGCTGACCCTGAATGCGCTGGCCGCCGCCGATGGCATCATCGTGCCGATGCAGTGCGAATATTTCGCGCTGGAAGGACTGAGCTCGCTGATCAACACCATCAACGCCCTGAAGCAGAAGCTCAATCCGGCACTGGAAATCGACGGCATCATCCGCACCATGTATGACGTCCGCAACAATCTGGCCAATGCGGTCAGCAACGAGCTGACCCAGCATTTCGGTGATACCGTGTTCCGCACTCTGGTGCCGCGCAATGTGCGGCTGGCCGAAGCCCCCAGTCACGGCATGAGCATACTGCGTTACGACCGCAGTTCGCGCGGCGCCCTGGCCTATATGGGTCTGGCCGGCGAGATGATCCGACGCAACAACAAAACCAAGAACAAGGAGAGCGTCTAATGGCCGCCAAGAAAACCGGACTCGGACGCGGACTCGACGCGCTGCTCGGCGGCAATCTGAAAGCCGCGGCGGCACCCGCCGACCTGAGCAAGGAAGGCTTGACCCGCCTGCCGATTACCAAATTGCAGCCCGGCAAATACCAGCCGCGCCGGGACATGAAACCCGAGAAATTAGCCGAGCTGGCCGATTCCATCCGCGCCCAGGGCGTGATCCAGCCGATCGTGGTCCGCGACATCGGCGGTGGCAAATTCGAAATCATCGCCGGCGAACGCCGTTGGCGCGCGGCACAAATGGCCGAACTGCGTGATGTTCCGGTGGTGGTGCGCGAAGTCGATGACCGCGCGGTCATCGCCATGGCGCTGATTGAAAACATCCAGCGTGAAGACCTCAACCCGCTGGAAGAAGCGACCTCGCTGCACCGGCTGATCGACGAATTCGACCTGACCCACCAGCAGGCCGCGGAAGCGGTCGGCCGCTCGCGCGCCGCGGTATCCAATCTTCTGCGTTTATTGGAACTGCCGGAAGCCATCCGCAAGCTGGTGGAGGCCGGCCAACTGGAAATGGGCCATGCCCGTGCCCTGTTGACGCTGCCGGCCGCTCTGGCCATCGCACTGGCACAGACCGCCGCCGCCGAACAATTATCGGTACGCGAAGTGGAGCGCCGCGTGCAGCAGGCCGGAAAAGCCAAACCGCCGGCGAAATCCGGCGCGGCTCCGGCGCGCAGCAATGCCGACATCGAGACGCTTGAGCGTGAAATCGCCGACCTACTGGGGGCGAAGGTGCAGCTCAATCACGGCCGCAAAGGCAGCGGCAAACTGGTCATCCACTACCATGGCCTCGATACGCTCGACGGCATTCTGGAAAAACTGCGGCGCTGACGCGCTACAATAGCGGCAGTTCCCAAGCCGACGAGGCCACCCATGACGCTGGATAACGCCGCCCTGCCGCAGGTTTCCGTGGTCGTTCCGGTATTCAACGAGCAGGACAATATCGCACCGCTGGTGCATGAAATCACCGCCGCCCTGCGCGGCGTACTGCCGTTCGAAATCATCTACGTCGATGACTGTTCGAAAGATGATTCGCGCGAGATCCTGAAACAGCTGCGGATGACCGTGCCCGAACTGCGCGTATTTGGCCATACCCGGCAGAGCGGCCAGAGCACCGCAATCCGCAACGGTGTCAAACAGGCCCGGGGCGAGTGGATTGCCACGCTGGACGGCGACGGCCAGAACGATCCGGCCGATATTCCGAAGCTGCTGGCGGCCCGCGATGCCGCCGATCCGGCGGTGAAGCTGTTCGCCGGCTGGCGCGTCGAGCGCAAGGACACCGGCTCGAAGCGCTGGGCCTCGAAAGCGGCCAACGCCATCCGTTCCCGTCTGCTGCGCGATGAAACCCCGGACACCGGCTGCGGCATCAAGCTGTTCGAGCGCGCGCTGTTCCTCGACCTGCCTTACTTCGACCACATGCACCGTTACCTGCCGGCCCTGGTCAAACGTGCCGGCTGGCAGTCGGTCAGCGTGCCGGTCAATCACCGCGAACGCAGCACCGGCGTGTCCAAATACAACAATCTGGGCCGCGCCTGGGTCGGCATCGCCGATCTGCGTGGCGTAGGCTGGCTGATCAAACGCAGCAAGATCACCGGAACCGCCGAACTATGATGAATCTGCCGATCGAATGGCTGGCATGGACCGGACTAGTCATCACGCCCTGGAAACTGATCGGCTACACCGGCGCGCTGATGTTCGGCGCCCGCTGGCTGGTGCAGTTCATCGCCTCCAAACGCGCCGGCAAACCGGTCATTCCGCGCGTGTTCTGGTACATGAGCGTGGTCGGCAGCCTGATGACCCTGAGCTACTTCCTGTTCTCCTCCAAGCAGGA
>JAJTGG010000024.1 GCA_021299355.1 Lysobacteraceae bacterium | reverse complement strand
CTCCGCGCCGACCTTGGTCAGGGCCGCAGTCAGCGTGGTCTTGCCATGATCCACGTGGCCGATGGTGCCCACGTTCACGTGGGGCTTGGTACGTTCGAACTTACCTTTTGACATGGTGATCTCTCAAGCAAATTGTGGAATGGAGGCCAATCCGCGGACGGACCGGATGAAACTGGTGCTCACGAAAGGAATCGAACCTTCGACCTCTTCCTTACCAAGGAAGTGCTCTACCGACTGAGCTACGTGAGCGGCAACACAAAACAACAAAATCAAACGCGTTTTAATGGAGCGGGATAGGAGAATCGAACTCCTGCGATCAGTTTGGAAAACTGAGGTTCTACCATTAAACTAATCCCGCTTTTGCATCAAAGCTGGAACCGCACAAAAACAAAAAAAACTGGTGGAGGGAGGTGGATTCGAACCACCGAAGGCGTAAGCCAGCAGATTTACAGTCTGCCCCCGTTGGCCGCTTGGGTATCCCTCCAGAGTTAGCCCGTTATTTTCGCTCGATATTCAGGCTTTGTCAACGCCTAAATGGCTCAGACATTAAACCGGAAGTGAAGGACATCGGCCTCCTGCACGAGGTAATCCTTACCCTCCAGACGCAGGCGTCCGGCCTCTTTGGCGCCGGCCTCTCCCTTGTACTGGATGAAGTCGGCAAACGCGATGGTTTCGGCCCGGATGAAACCTTTTTCGAAATCGGTATGGATGACGGCGGCCGCCTGCGGGGCGGTGGCGCCCTTGTGAACCTGCCAAGCCCGGACCTCTTTGACTCCGGCAGTGAAGTAGGTTTGCATGCCCAGCAGGGTGTAACCGGCCCGAATGACCCGGTTCAAGCCCGGCTCGTCCAGGCCCAGATCGGTCAGGAACTCCTGGCGTTCGTCGTCCTCAAGCTGGGACAGCTCCTCTTCGATGGCGGCACAGACCGGAACCACCTGAGCACCCTCGGTTTCGGCGCGGGCACGGACCTTGTCCAGATGGGGATTGTTCTCGAAACCATCTTCGAGCACGTTGGCCACATACATGACCGGCTTCAAGGTCAGCAGGAACAGGTCGCGGACCAGCGCCTTCTGCTCGGCATCCAGACCCAGTACGCGCGCGGCTTTCCCGGCATCCAGCCCCTCGCGCAGCAGTTGCAGAACCGGTTTGCGGGCGGCAGCATCCTTGTCGCCGGCCTTGGCCAGCTTTTCGGTGCGCAGCAGGGCCTTCTCGACGGAGTCCAGATCGGCCAGCGCCAGCTCGGTATCGATGGTTTCGATGTCAGAGATGGGGTCCACTTTGCCATTCACATGCACGATTTCACCATGTTCGAAGCAGCGCACGACATGCGCAATGGCGTCCACTTCGCGGATATGGGCCAGAAACTTGTTGCCCAGCCCCTCGCCTTTCGAGGCACCGGCTACCAGGCCGGCGATATCGACGAATTCGAACGAGGTCGGAATGACTTTTTGCGGCTTGACGATCTCCGCCAGCTGCGCCAGACGCGGATCCGGCACCGGCACCACCCCGGTATTGGGCTCGATGGTGCAGAATGGGAAGTTCGCGGCAGCGATACCGGCTTTGGTCAAGGCATTGAAAAGAGTGGATTTTCCGACATTCGGCAAGCCGACAATACCGCATTTGATGCCCATAATTAACCTCTGTGTGTGACCGCGCGCGTCATTTCGCGGGCGGTGTATGCAACTGTTTCATGGCGTCGTTGAAACGCCCCTCGGCCAGCAAGGGCACAATGCCGATGGCCGCCTCGACCGCCTGCCCGATGGCAACCGCGTCATCCGTACCGGGCCGGCCCAGCACCCAGGGGGTGACTTTGTCTTTATGACCCGGATGGCCAATGCCGATCCGGAGGCGATGGAACCCGCCGTGACCGAGCTGTGCCATGGTGTCGCGCAGACCGTTCTGCCCGCCATGCCCGCCATCGAATTTGAGGCGCGCCGTGCCAGGCGCCAGATCGAGCTCATCATGGGCCAGCAGGCATGCCGCCGGATCGACTTTCCAGTAATGCAGACCGGCAACCACCGGGCGCCCGGAAACATTCATGAACGTCAGCGGCTTCAGCAGATGGATGGCATGCCCCGCCACCGTGATTTTGGCGGTTTCGGCCCGCAGTTTTTTATCCGTATTCCAGCGCGCCTGGTATTTCTCGGCCAGCGCGTCAATAAACCAAAACCCGGCATTGTGCCGGGTTCGGGCATGTTCGGAGCCGGGATTACCCAGACCGATGATAAGCGAAATCGCTTCCATAACCGGATGCCGCCGCTACCGGTACCCCGGCAGCGGCGGCAAAACCCATTACTTCTTCTTGGCAGGCGCAGCGGCCGGAGCAGCGGCGGCTTTGGCGGCCTTGGTCGACGGCACTTCGGCGCCGGCTTCCGGTGCGGCGGTATCTTCTTCCTGGCCACGGGCATGCTTGGCGATGACGACCGCCAGATCATGCTCTTTGCCGAGCTTCAGCGCAGGCAGCGTGACGCCTTCCGGCAGCTTCAGCGCCGACATGTGCACTATGTCGCCGGCGGTCAGGGCCGAAAGGTCGACCTCGATGAATTCCGGCAGGTTGCGTGGTAGACAGACGATGGTGATTTCGTTCAGCTCGTGGGTGACGATCACACCAGCGGTTTTGCCGGCTGGGGATTTTTCCTGATTCAGGAAGTGCAGCGGCACATTGAAGCGGATGGCTTCGTTCTCATTGATGCGCTGGAAATCCAGGTGCATGATCTGCTGCTTGAACGGATGGCGCTGCATGTCACGCAGCAGGACGCGCTGGCCCTTGCCATCGACGTTCAGGGTGAGAATCGAGGCGTAGAACCATTCATTCTGACTGATGTGCCAGAGATGATTGTGTTCGACCTGGATCGATTCCGGAGCGGCGGTACCGCCGTACACGATGGCGGGAACCTGGCCGGCATGACGGAGGCGGCGGCTCGCACCTTTGCCTTCATCCTTGCGGGCACTTGCATTGAGTTGATGTTCTGACATAAAAATCACCTTATTGACTAGCGTTAAACCGCCTCGCGGCGGAGAGTGCGCTCATTCGCGACCAAATGAGCAGAGCTTGGGTTTTTGCCGTCCGCATGCGTCCGGCACCCACCCACAAAAAATCAATCGACGTAAAGCGAACTGACCGACTCGCCCAGCGCGATGCGCCGGATGGTTTCAGCCAATACTTCGGCCACGCTCAGCTGGCGGATGCGGTCGCAGGCCTTGGCCGCGTCGCTGAGCGGAATGGTATCGGTCACCACCAGTTCATCCAGCGCCGAGTTGGTGACATTGGCGATGGCGGCACCGGACAGCACGGCATGCGTACAGTACGCCACAACTTTGACCGCACCCTGCGCCTTGAGGGCGTTGGCGGCGGCGCACAGGGTGCCGGCAGTATCCACGATGTCGTCGACCATGACGCAGGTCTTGCCGGAGACATCGCCGATGATGTTCATCACCGTGGCCACGTTGGCGCGCGGCCGGCGTTTGTCGATGATGGCCAGATCGGCGTCATCCAGGCGTTTGGCGATGGCGCGTGCGCGCACCACACCGCCGACGTCCGGCGAGACCACGATGACGTTGTCGGTGCCGTGATTGCGCCAGATGTCGGCAAGCAGCAGCGGCGACGCGTAAACGTTATCGACATGGCAGTCGAAAAAACCCTGAATCTGTTCGGCGTGCAGGTCCATGGTGATGACGCGGTCGGTGTTGACCACGCTGAACATCTTGGCAGCAACCTTGGCGGTGATCGGCACCCGCGCCGAGCGCGGACGGCGATCCTGGCGGGCATAACCGAAATACGGCACCACGGCGGTCACGCTGTTGGCGGCGGCGCGGTTGAGCGCATCAATCAGCGCCAGCAGTTCCATCAGGTGCTCGGCGGACGGGGCATTGGTCGGCTGGATCACGAACACATCCTGGGCACGGACGTTTTCTTCGATCTCGACCTGGACTTCGCCGTCGGAGAACTTGCCGACCAGGGCTTTGCCCATGGGCACGCCGAGCTCGCGGCACACCGCTTGCGCCAAGGGGCGATTCGCATTACCCGAAAAAACGAGCATGTTTTGCTTACTCATCGTTGGCCCTTGACGCATCGTTAAGAAATTGGCTGGGGCGGTAGGATTCGAACCTACGGATGCCGGGATCAAAACCCGGTGCCTTGGGCCTCTTGGCGACGCCCCAATTTCTTCATGTAATGGATTCGTGCCGCGCCGACCGCAAGGCCTGCAACAGCGTCGACTCCGGTGCTGACGACACCACCCAGGAGCGGTAGCCTTCAGGCAATCTGGCCTGCGCTTCAAGCGCCGCTTCTTTCGAATCGAAACGCAGGAAACACCCGCCTCCGGTACCGGTAAGCGCAACTTTGCCAAAGCCCTCCATCGCCGTGAACACCGAATCGATCCGGGGTTGCAGCGCGCGGACTACCGGTTCAAATGCGTTATCGAGCAACGAACCACTTACGTAGCCCGCTATTTTCACCAATTTTTGGTCGCGCGTCAATTGCGGCGATTGAAAAAGCTCTGCGGTCGGCACATGCACGCCGCTGTCAATCAGCAAAAACCACGCCTGCGGGAGCTTAATCGGCGTTAATTGTTCACCCACCCCCTCAGCCCAGGCATTTTGTCCATGAACGAAGACCGGCACGTCGGCGCCGAGCGCGAGGCCGATTTCAGCCAGACGCGTCACTGAAAAATCCAAGCGCCATAGAGAGTTCAGGGCACAAAGCACGGTGGCGGCATCGCTGGAACCGCCGCCGAAGCCGCCGCCGAGCGGAATCTGCTTGTCGATGGCGATCTCCGCGCCGAGCGGGCAATCGGCAGCTGCCTGCAGGGCCTTGGCGGCACGAACGGTGATGTCCTGACTCTCCGGCAGGTCATAACCGACCGGAGCAGTGCGTGTAATGCGGCCATCGAGACGCAGGCGCAGGTGCACGGTATCGCCCCATTCGAGCAGCTGGAACACGGTTTGCAGGCAATGGTAGCCGTCGCTCCGGCGGCCGGTGATGCGCAGAAATAGGTTGATTTTGGCCGGCGCCGGCCAGGAGCTCCATCCGGAGTCAGTCATGGGGCTGCACCTGCCACTGATCGATGACCAGCCGGAGCCGTGTCTGACCACGCTCAACGACAACCGTACCGGGCAAGCGAACGGGCTCATCACGCCATTCGGCGTACTGCCAGTCCCAATCGGCAATACGCACCGACCCCGCGGACGCGGACGCATTCCATTCGGGATTTTCCGGCCAATAGGCCCGCAAACCCTGATGCAGTGCCGGCAACGGTCCCGGTATCTGCAGGAGTTCAGCCAACAAGGCCTCCGACGGTCCGGATTTCACGGGCTGGCCACCGGCATCCAAAATCTGGGCTTGACCCGCGTGCACGCGCAGGTGTGTCGAGCCCATCGCCAAAGGGCCGGTGACCCGGATATCCGAGACTTCACCGTTCTGCTGCCATCGGATCCGCGCCGAACCGCCCTTTCCGGCATGGGCGTAGGCTATTCGGCCGGTAAAGGCCCAGATGGCATGTGCTTCTAGGTATTCCGCGCGCTCCGCTTCGGTTTGGGCCGGATTCGGACGATTGGCAACGGAAGCGCAGCCGGCCAGAAGCAGCAATACCGGAAAAACAAGGCTTTTCAACGCAAGCGCTCCTGCAGCGCCAACAGTTCAGCTTCCGAAGCATCCAACTGAAGGCCCTTTTCAAGATAATCATGCGCCTGCTGGCGGTCGCCGAGCCGGAGAAAGACCTGACCGAGATGCCCGGCCGTAATCGCCGAGGGCGTCAGCCGCCAGGCTTTCTCAAGGTGGGCGAGCGCCTCCTTGTCCCTGCCCAGGCGGAACAGGACATAACCATAGCTGTCGAGGATCTCGGGCTGCTCAGGGGCCAGAAGATAGGCCTGTGCAATCGGTTTATAGGCGGCACGCGGGTTGTTCAACGCCTTGGCCAACGTGAACCCGTAGGCATTCAGGGCATCGGCATCCGCGGGAGCAATTTTCAGGATCGTCTGCAACTCCGACATGGCGGGGTCGATCCGGTCCTGTCCGAACAGACGCATGGCGTACTGATACCGCAACGGATTGGCCTGTGGCCAATGCGCTAGGCCGCGACGGTAAACGGCATTGAGCACCTCGACATCACGTTCGTCGCTGCGCAGAATGCGGTGGAACTGGATTTCGGTCTGTAATGCGTCACGCCGGATTTCATCCGACAAACCGGCATCCGCCGCCACCGTTTGCAACTGCGCGAAGGCGGCGTCGCGCTTGCCTTGCCGGAACAGCACGACGGCCAAGCGGACACTGGCGGTGGTCGGCACGCCGGCCACCAATGCCTCGCGATACTGCGTTTCCGCCTCCGGCCAGTCTTTCTGGAGTTCGCCCAGGGACCCCAGAAGCACCGGCCGCTGAAAATCGTCCAGCGCGGAATCCTTGCGGATCGCCGCCAGGAGTTTCTGTGCCTGCACGTCATCCATGGCCCGACCGAGCATGACGATCCGCTGGTAATACGTCCCGCCATCCTGCGGCAGGGCCTCAATCCATCGCCGGTTCTGCTCCGGATCTCCAGTCTTTTGTGCCAGCACCAGAACACTTCGCCGTTGCCATTCGCTCAAATCCAAGGGGTCAAGCCGCTGCATACGGCGCTTGCAGGCATCGGCGGCGCCGTCCACGCACTCCCGGATGGTGACAGCCAGTAACGCTTCCGTGCTTTTGGGCGGCAGACCGCCCTGCAGTCGATCTGCGAGCTCTTCGAGCCGCCATTGGTAGGCGAACTGGAATAACTCGAACCCTTCGGCCGGAGTCAAATCCGTTCGGCCGGCATACAAAGCCAATGCCGCATTGAGCGTCGATTGATGGCCTGCAGCATTGGTTTCAGCAACGGTACGGGAAGCGTAGATGCCGCGGTCATCCGAATGACGGAGCAGCGCCTGCCAGGCCTGTTGCGCCGAATCGCTTCGGTCCAACTGCAGGGCCCGTTCGAACCGTTGCCGGATCAGGTCAACCTGGGCAGCCTCGGCAAGGGCTGGAGCTCCGTCCAAAGTGGCGAGCCATGCGCCTTCACCGAGGACGGTCGCCAACTGGCTGCCGCGCAGAAGCTCCTCGGCACTGAGCTGTGCAGGAGATTGCGATCGATAATAGGAAAAGGCCTGATTGAAATGCCCGGACTGGAACTGGAACTCGCTTTGCAGCAGGGCTTCGAGCCGGTCGGCCGGCAGTGCGGACACATCCGCGTTCACGGTTGACGGAAAAAGAACCGGCAACACGGCAAACAAGGCGCTGAAAGCAATTGGACGCATACAACACAGTGTACACAGGCTAAAATAAACCGTCATCGTCCGAGCCCCACTATGTCCCTGTTTGTCCTTGGCTTGAATCACCAGACCGCGCCGGTTGACCTGCGCGAGCGCGTGAGCGTGCCGGACAGCCAACAGGGCCAAGCACTTGCGGCGCTGATGCAAGTGCCCGGCATCGAGCAGGCGGTATTGCTCAGTACCTGCAACCGGACTGAAATCTATAGCCATATCGCCCCTGAACATGAACCGGAGCTGGCGCGCTGGCTGGCCGAACATCACGGTATCGCACCCGAGGCCCTGAGCGCCTACCTCTACCAGCATCAGGACGAGCAGGCGGTAAGGCATCTGTTCAGGGTGGCTGCCGGTCTCGATTCCCTGGTCATGGGTGAGCCGCAGATTCTCGGCCAGGTCAAACAGGCCTGGTCGATTGCCCGCCAACAACGCAGTGTCCATGGCCTACTCGACCGCCTGTTCCAGCACACCTTTGCCACTGCTAAACGCATCCGCACCGAGACCCGCATCGGTGCGCATCCGGTATCCGTGGCCTATGCCAGCGTGAAATTGGCCCGCCAGCTGTTCAGCCAACTCGACCAGTCCAGCGTGATGCTGATCGGCGCCGGCGAAACCATCGAACTGGCGGCGCAGCATCTGGCACAGGCGAATGTGAAACGGATGGTCATCGCCAACCGGACGCTGGAGCATGCACAAAGCCTCGCCTCGCGTTTCTCGGCCTATGCCCTGCCCCTGGCGGATGCCGCCAAGCACCTGGCCGAAGCCGATATCGTCATCAGCGCCACCGCCAGCCCGGTACCGGTTCTGTATGCCGCCGACATCGCTGCCGCCATCACCCAGCGCCGCCATAAACCGATGCTGTTAATCGATCTGGCGGTACCGCGCGACATCGCCCCGGATGCCGCGAATCTGGACGACGTCTACCTCTATACGGTCGATGATCTTGACCATGTACTCGAAGAAGGCCGCGCATTCCGGCAACAGGCCGCTGTGGAGGCGGAGGCGCTGATCACCCTGCATGCCGAGCATTTCTATTCGGAAATGAAAGCCTTGGAGAATCATGGCGGACTGCTGAAACTTCGCCAGCGCGCTGAACACGAACGCGACCTGCAACTGGATAAAGCAAGGCAGGCACTGGCCCGCGGCGAAGATGCCGATACGGTTCTAGAAATCCTGGCCAACCAGCTCAGCAACAAATTCCTGCATGCTCCCACGGCGGCCCTGAAACAGGCGGCACGTGACGGCGATACCGCACTGATGCGTGCCGCCGAACAGATTTTCCAGCTCGACTCCGATGCTCAGCCCTAAACTACTGCGTAAACTCGAACATCTGACGGAACGGCATGAGGAGGTCGGCCGGCTGCTGTCGGATCCGGACGTCATCTGCAACAACACACGCTTCCGTGAATTGTCCCAGGAATATGCCCAGCTCGATCCGGTCGCTGCCGGCCTATCTGCCTATCTTCAGGCGCGGCTTGATCTGGAGCAGGCGGAAGTCTGGCGCACGGATCCGGAAATGCGCGATCTGGCCGAAGAGGAAATCCCGCGCCTTAAAGCGGGCATGGATAACCTCGAATCGCAGCTCGGATTGCTGCTGATACCGCCTGACACGCGCGACGAGGCCAATCTGTTTCTGGAGATCCGCGCCGGCACCGGCGGTGACGAGGCCGCGATCTTCGCCGGTGACCTGTTCCGCATGTATGCGCGCTTCGCCGAGCGCAAACGCTGGCCGCTGGAGATTCTGTCGAGCAATCCGGGCGAACACGGCGGTTACCGTGAAATCATCGCACGCATCGAGGGCAAAGGTGCCTTCTCGAAATTCAAATTCGAATCCGGTACGCACCGCGTGCAGCGCGTGCCAGACACCGAAACCCAGGGACGCATCCACACCTCGGCCGCGACGGTTGCCATCCTGCCGGAAATGGACGCGGTTGCCGATATCGATATTCCGCCAGGCGATATCCGCACCGATACCTTCCGTGCCTCCGGCGCCGGCGGACAGCACGTCAACAAAACCGATTCGGCCATCCGCATCACCCACCTGCCGACCGGACTCGTGGTCGAATGCCAGGATGAGCGCAGCCAGCACAAGAACCGCGCCCGCGCAATGAGCCTGCTGAAGGCGCGCCTGCTTGACGAACAGCGGGCCAAACAGAATGCGGCGCAGGCCGAATCGCGACGCCTGCAGGTCGGCAGCGGCGACCGCAGCCAACGCATCCGGACCTATAATTTTCCTCAGGGCCGCATCACCGACCATCGCGTGGAAGGACTGACGCTGTACCGTCTGCCTGAAATCGTCGCCGGCGACCTCGATGAACTGATCGAAAGGCTGACCGTCGAAAACCAGGCCGACGAACTGAAACTTCTGACCGAGGGCAATCCATGACGACTGGACTCAATCTGTGCGTGCTGACCATCAGCGACAGCCGGACCGAAGCGCAGGATGCTTCCGGAAATTATCTGTGCGAGGCTCTGCAGACCGATGGCCATCGCCTGAGCGCGCGCGGCCTGCTGCCGGACGATAAATACCGGATCCGTGCCCTGCTCTCGCAATGGATTGCCGACCCTGAGGTCGACGGCATACTATGTACCGGCGGCACCGGCTTCACCGGACGCGATAGCACTCCCGAGGCGGTACAGCCCCTGCTCGACAAGGAAATGCCGGGCTTCGGCGAACTGTTCCGGCAGCTGAGCTATGCCGACATCGGCACGTCCAGCCTGCAGTCGCGGGCGCTGGCCGGACTGGCCAACGGCGTTTTCATCTTCTGTCTGCCCGGATCGACCGGCGCCTGCGGTCTGGCCTGGAACCAAATCATCCGTCATCAATTGAACGGCGGCACCAAGCCCTGTAATCTGGCAACACTGAAACCGCGTCTGCACGAACGCTGAGCCCGGGAGGCCGCATGTCCAAGAAAATCGGCAAAAAGGAATACGAAGCGGAACTGGCGGAACTGCAGATCGAACTCAACCGGATCGCGCACTGGGTGCAGAAAAACGGAAAGCGGGTGGTGGTTCTGGTTGAAGGCCGCGATACCGCCGGCAAAGGCGGCGTAATTTCCGCCATCAAAGCCCACATGAACAGCCGCTCTTGCCGGACCGTGGCGCTGGGAAAACCGACCGATACCGAATCCAGCCAAT
Source organism: Lysobacteraceae bacterium (assembly GCA_021299355.1). GTDB lineage: Bacteria > Pseudomonadota > Gammaproteobacteria > Xanthomonadales > Xanthomonadaceae > Arenimonas. Next base: position 11,590 of record JAJTGG010000024.1, on the reverse strand, counting down.
GGTATTTCCAGCGTTATCTGGCGCACCTGCCGGCAGCCGGTGAATTCGTGTTCTTCGACCGCAGCTGGTACAACCGGGCCGGTGTCGAGAAAGTCATGGGCTTCTGCACGCCACAGCAGACCAAAGCCTTCCTGAAACAGGTTCCAATCCTGGAGAAGCTGTTGGTGGATGACGGCATCCTGCTGTTCAAATACTGGCTGACGGTCGATCAGGACGAGCAGGAGAAACGTTTCCGTGAGCGGCTTGACGATCCGCTCAAGCAGTGGAAGCTGTCGCCGGTCGATGTGCTGTCACGCACCAAATACGACGACTACACCGCGGCACGCGAAACCATGCTGGAGGCGACGCACACCAGACACGCGCCATGGACACTGGTCGATTTCAACAGCCAGAAGCTCGGGCGCCTTCATCTGATCCGCCATTTCATCGCGAACTTTCCGGATGATTCGGTGAAGGTGACCGCCCCGGAATGGAAGCCGCTATCGGGCAAGCCGCGCAAGGAGCATTACCGCGTGCCGCCAAAGCCGATCAAAGCCCCTAAAAGCCGAATATGAATTCGAACATGCCCACGGATGCCAACAGGCTGCTGCAATCCGCAGAATCGGCAATCCGTGACAATGACTTCAGGACTGCACTGATGGCCCTGGACATTGTATTGGAAAGCAATCCGAATCACGAAAGCGCATTGCTATACAGCGCCCAGTGCAGGCACGCCTTGGGCAATTATCCCGAGTCAGAGAAGCTGTTCCAGTCCCTGCTGGAAAAACACAGTGGCGTGGCTTTCTACCATCACGGTCTGGCCCTGCTCTACAATGACTGGCAGAAGCCGGAATTGGCGCTAACTCAGGCTCGGCATGCCGTTTCGCTGCTGCCCGGCGCCGCCGAGGCATGGACTCAACTTTCGTTGGCCTATCGCAGCATTGGTGATGGGCAGAACGCATTGGATGCAGCCGAACATGCCGCTAAGCTATCGCCGACCAGCGATGCACTCAAACACCGGGCTTACGCCAACCTCATGCTGCACCGTGCAGATGACGCAAGCAGGGATTTCGTCGGCAGCATGCGCCTGGCCTTCGGAGGTTCGTCCGCGCCATGGCGGACGGAATTCATCAACACCACGCCAGCAAAGCTTAGTCACGATATTGAACAATACGAATATCTGCACGGACTGACCGGCAATCCGGTTTTCCTGAACCTGTCAAACAGCCATCGGGAATTTCTCGGACGACTGCCTGCGGACATCCCGCGCGGCCAGATTATTACACTGACTCCGGCCGCCATGGCCGAGCTCGGCCATGCCTACAACCGGCTGCATCATTTCTCTGAAGCATCGCGCGTTGATGGGTCTGCGATTAATTTGGAACGCAACTTCGGTCAGATTGAAGAGGACTATCATCGGCGCAGCCCTGGAATTACCTGGATTGATGATTTTCTGCGGCCGGATACATTACGGGCACTTCGCAGTTACTGTCTCGAAAACACCTTCTGGTTCGATTTCCGGCATCCGAACGGATATCTGGGCGCATTGATGGAAAACGGCTTTGCCGCCCCGTTGCTGTTCCAGATTGCGGAAGATCTTCGTAAGCATCTGCCGGATATTTTTCTGGACTACCCCCTGTTCCAAATGTGGGCATTCAAGTACGACAGCAGCATGCAGGGCATACAGATGCATGCGGATGTAGCGGCGGTCAATCTCAATTTCTGGATTACGCCGGACGATGCCAATCTTGAGCCCGATAGCGGCGGCCTGGTAATCTGGAACAAGGAAGCGCCGCAGGATTGGCAGTTCCAAGACTACAACAGTGGAAGCAGCGACCGTCAATCCCGCATAAACGAATTCCTGAAAGCCAGTGGAGCCGAACGCATTACCGTACCCTACCGGCAGAACCGTGCCGTTCTATTCAATTCCGATCTGTTTCACAGCACGGATGAAATCAGCTTCCGGGAAGGTTATGAAAACCGCCGCATCAACATCACACTGCTTTTCGGCCAACGGCAGACTAACGCGGGTTGACGGACATGGCCGCTTCGATATCCGAAGCTGTAACAGGCCCCAAGAAAGTCTTCGACACCTTGCCGCCCGGCGCAATCAGAACCGTCATCGGCAGGCCGCGCGGCGTTTCGAAGTGCTCCGGCGGATTGTAGACATCGATGATGGCGAACGGATAATCGATCGGGTGGTCCTTGAGGAAGGCGGACATGTCTTCACGGGTGATTTCCTCGTAAGCCAGACCGATGAATTGGACATCCTTGCGGGATTTGGCGAAAGCGTTGAAATCCGGAATTTCCTTCAGGCAAGGCGCGCACCAGGTCGCCCAGAAATTGACCACCACCCATTTTCCGCGGTGCTCGGCAAGATCGAATTTACCGCCTTGGAAGGTTTCCACAACTAGCGCAGGGGTCTGCTTGGAGGGGACAAACCCCGATTCGGACGAAGGCGCGGACCTATCGCTGCAGGCGGCCAGAACCAGTGCAAGCATAGCTATCAAAAGGGAGTTTCGGATCATGGTGCGGGAGCCTCGGGAAAACACAGGGACAAAGGACGTTCTAACTGCGCCTTCACGGATCCGCGCAGTTCATCGATCACCGGCAGTATAAGCCCATCGATGTCATCGCCCTGCGAAGGCAGATCGATGTCTTCTACCGGAATCCGCAAGCCAAGACCCTGATGGAGGTCTTTCAGCGTATGTCCGGACAAGGGCCCGCTGAGCCACCAATGGTCATGGCTGTCGTTCTCGATCATGCCGATGCCGGCCAGGCCGGTCAGGTAACTGCGCATCATCGGCTCGGCAATATGGGGCTCGAGCAAAACCAGGCTGCCGAAGGGCAGATGGGTTCGGCGGGTGCGTGCCTGCTGGAAACGGGCGACCAGACGCAGGACCCAGTAGAAATCGAGCCCTTTGGCGGCCCTGATAGCTTTCGGCCGGTACCTGAAGGAGGCAAAGGATGCCGTCAGGGACGCCCCGAACAGAACGACCAACCAGACTGCATAAAGCCAGACCAGGGTAATCGGCACCACGGCCATGGCGCCGTATATGTGCCGGAATGAAACGGACTGCAGGTATATGGCGAAAAGCCATTTCAGCAATTCGAACAGAATCGTGGCGATGGCGCCGCCGGTCAGCGCATAACGCAGGGGGACCGAACGGTGCGGTATCAGCCAATAAGCCGCACTGAATCCGATGAATTCGATCAATACCGGCGCCAGTATCAGTCCGACACCATCCAGGAATCCGGGCGTGTAATCGGCCAGATTGACGTATACGCTCAGAGCCGAATTCAGCGCCAGCAGGGAAACCACAGATAGCGACCCGGCCGTCAGCAAGCCCCAGTAGGCCAGAAAACGCAGGAGTTTCGGCTTCGGCGCGGGCACGCGCCAGATCCGGTTGAAGGCTTTCTCCACGCTCCACATGGTCAGTCCGACCGAGAGCAGCAGCGCCAGTACGCCTTTTGCCGGCAGAGTGCGGGTGCTGTCGGTAAAGGTCCGCAGATTCTGCTCGAGATTGTCGGCAACGCCCGGGACGAAGTTGTCGAACATGAAATCGACCAGATTCTGGGTCCATTGGTCGAAAATCGGAAAGACCGCCAGTACCGCGAATACCACGGCGGCGAAAGGCACCACGGCCAGTATGCTGGTGTAGGACAGCGAGCCGGCGGACTCGAAACAGCGGTCATCGATGAAGCGTTTGAGAAGATGGCGTGCAAAATTGCCGATTTTATCGGCTTTGTGCGCATACGGACCTTCCAACAGCTTTGTTTTGAGCCTGTGCATTGCTAAAGTATAGCAATGCCCACAGCCAGGCGCTGACATGACCGAAATCCTCATTCTCTACTACAGCCGCAACGGCTCGGTGGAACAACTCGCGAACCACATCGCCCGCGGCGTCGGGGAAAGCGGCTGCACGGCCCGGCTTCGCTGTGTTCCTGCAGTCTCCGCCAACCATCTGGCTACCGAGCCTGCGGTTCCGGATACGGGAGCACCCTATGTCAGCAAACAGGACCTGGCCGAATGTGCCGGCATCATCCTCGGCAGTCCGACCCGGTTCGGCAACATGGCGGCACCGATGAAATTTTTCTGGGACAGCACCGGGGCTGAATGGGCCAGCGGTACGCTGGCCGGCAAACCAGCGGCGGTATTCACCTCCACAGCCACCATGCATGGCGGTCAGGAATCGACGCTGCTCAGCATGCTCCTGCCCTTGCTGCACCATGGCTGCCTGCTGGTCGGCATCCCCTTCACCGAATCACGCCTGTCCAGTACCCGGACCGGCGGTACTCCCTACGGTGCCAGTCACGTCAGCGGTGGCGATGGCAAACAGCCGTTCAGCGAGGATGAAACTGAACTGGCAAAAGCCCTCGGCCGGCGCGTTGGCAGTATCGCCTTGAAGCTGGGCGCATGAACGCGTTTAGCAATCACCCAAGCCTGGGCAAACGCTATGCTGTGCTCGGCATTTTCGCCATGCTGGTCTGGATGACCGCCTGGCTGTCCTGGCTGTCTCCCTCGGAGATCCTTCCGAAGTCGGTCGCCACAGGCCTGGCCATTGCGCCGATACTGCCGGCCGCCCTGCTTGCACTGTTTCGACGGCCATCCGCAGTGTTCTGGGGCGGCGTAGCGGCACTGATTTATTTCTGTCATGCCATCGCCGAACTTTGGACGGTGCCGGAAATCTGGCCAATGCCGCTGGTGGAACTGCTGTTGGCCCTGTGGATCATCTTTGCCGGCAATTGGGACGGCCTGAAAGCCAAACTGTTCAAACGCGGCGGTACCGGAAGCGCGTAAAATAAAGGCAACCTGGAGATGCCCATGAATTCCCTTCTGATCCTGACCACCGGCGGCACCATCGACAAAATCTATTTCGATGACAAATCCGATTATCAGGTCGGTGAGCCGCAAATCGGCCGGATTCTGAAGGAACTAGGCGTGGTGATTCCGTTCACGGTATTGCCGGTGATGCGCAAGGATTCCCTGCATATCGATCAGGCCGACCGCGAATTGCTGAAGGCGACCATCGAAAGCCGTGAAGAATCCCACATCCTGATCACGCACGGCACCGACACCATGGTGGAAACGGCCAGAGTGCTGTCGGCGATTCCCGGTAAAACCATGGTTCTGACCGGCGCACTCAACCCGGCCAGTTTTCGCGGCTCCGATGCCGAATTCAACATCGGCACCGCCGTCGGCGCGGTGCAGAGCCTGCCACCGGGCGTTTACATCGCCATGAACGGCCGCATCTGGGATCCGGCCAAGGTCAAGAAAAACGTTTCAGCAAACCGCTTCGAAGCGGTCTGAGCCCTATTTCGCCAGTTCGGTCACCAACACATGCCAGTGCTTCAGGCCGCGGGCGACGGTCGACACCGGTACCCGTTCATTGAGACCGTGCGAATAATCATCTTCCGGCCTGACATAGGCCCCCGAGACGCCGTATGACGGAATCCCGGCGGCTCTGAAATAAAGACTGTCGGTCGCACCGGAAGACATTCCCGGCACGACCGGCAGGCCTTTGAAGTTGGCATCCACGGCTTTGCGAACGGCCTGCACGACATCATCGCGCAGCGGCGAAGCATCGCTGGCAAACGCTTTGCCCACTTCCGTGACCTTGGCCTGCGGATCGGCAATGACTTCTGCAATCCGGGCGCGGACGCTTTCCACGGCAACGCCTGGAAAGATCCGGCAATTCACCGTCGCGGTCGCCAGCTGAGGCAACGCATTTTCCGCATGGCCGCCGCTCAGCAGTGTGGCCACACAGGTCGTGCGCAGGGTGCCGACGTATTCCGGGTCCGCGGCAATCACCGCGACTGCGGCGGCATCGTTGGGATTATCGGCAAAGCGCAGCATGGCCTTGCCCAGCTCGCCGCCGATCTGCTGGCCGGTGAACCGGAATGAGGCCCGCGTCTGTTCGCTGCTCTGCGCCGGAAATTCGTAGGCGGCCAGTTTCTGCAGTGCGGCAGCCAGTTGATAGATGGCGTTGTCCCTGCGCGGCCGGGAGCTGTGGCCACCCGGATTGCTGACCGAGATGGCGAAGGTGGCGAAGGTCTTTTCCGCCGTCTGCAGTCCGTAGACCACCGCCTTGCTGTCCGTGGCCAAAGTACCGCCGCCGCCATCGCCGTTCAACAGGAATTCGGCATCGGGGAAACGCGTGCTCAACGCCTGCGTGCTGCGCATGTCGGTTTCTTCATCCCCTGAAAACACCAGAATGATGTCGCGTGAGGGCCGGAAACCCTCCGCTTTCAGCTGCAGCAGGGTGCTGACCGTCAGCGCCACATCCAGCTTGTTGTCGTAGACGCCACGCCCGAAGTGGTAGCCGTTCTCCGTAATCATGGTGAACGGGTCACGGGTCCAGTCCGCGGGCACCGCTTCAACGACATCCATGTGGTTGGAGATCAGCATGGGGCGTCTGCTGCCATTACCGCGGTAACGCGCCACCAGCGTCGCGGTATCTTCAAAACGTTCAACCTTCACGTCCTCCGGACTGAAGCCGCCATCAATCAGCTTTTTGGCGAGAAACTCCGCCATGACCGGAACCTGCCCCCGGCCCTTGACCGTTTCCATGGCAACAATCTTGCCGAGCAGATCGGTGGTGGATTTGACATGGGCCGAATTGGCCGGCGAAGCCTGAACCCCGGTGGCGACAAGAGAGCCAAGTGCCAGTGTAATGTAACGAAGGGACGGAATAGTCATTGAATCGCAGGAAAATGAAAAGAAGACACCAAGCCTAGCACAATCGTTTGTCGCACTAAAGGTAGAGCAATACTGGAGCTCCAAGTGTTGCCGGCACACGCTTGCCCTAAATTTTTTACAACATCCCCGTCTCAAGCTGGGCAGCTTCACTCATCATGTGCCGGCCCCAGGGCGGGTCAAAGACCAAATCCACGTCCGCCTCGATGATGGTCGGAACGCGCTCCACCTTGGTCCGGACATCGTCTACCAAGACATCCCCCATGCCGCAGGCCGGGGCGGTCAGGGTCATTTGGATAGCAGCCTTGCGCTGGCCATCCGGAAGGCGCTCGATCTGACAGTCGTAAATCAACCCCAATTCAACCACATTGATCGGGATTTCCGGGTCAAAACAGGTCCGCAACTGCTGCCAGACCAGTTTTTCAACCGCCTCATCGTCTTCGGTGTCGGCCAACTCGAGGGGCCTGGGGGCGGTTTTACCGATGGCATCGGCGTTTTCGCCGGCGACACGGAACAGATTGCCCTCGACAAATACCGTGAACGATCCGCCCAGGGCCTGGGTGATGTATCCGACCGTGCCAGCCGGCAAAGTGACATTATCCCCCTGCGGGACCAGCACCACATCGCAATCACGTTCGAATTTGATGGGCTCGCTGGTGCGGGAGTACGACACAATCGCATATCCAAAGGGTAAACTGGCGCCTAGTTTACTGGAATCCTTCCGATACCGTGTCAATAGTTCGACAACCTCTGTTCAAACCACTGATCATCAGCCTTATGGCCGCACTGGCCATGATGGCGGTCTGGTTCACGCTGTCGGTCGGAGCCGATGATGCCCTGTGCTGGTTCGCCTTGGTGGCAGCCGCCGACATCGCCTTGCTGGAACGTTGGATGCGCGCCAGCGACCAGCACAGTCCGGCCTGGATTGCTCCGGCGCTGACACTGCTGTGCTGTCTGGCAAGCCTTTGGCTGATTACCGCATTGAACGTTAGCTATGCGACGGGTTTCGGTCTGCACACAAGCGCAGGCGGCATGGGTTTCGGGCTGTTCAGCAACCTACTGGCCATGCGGCTGCAGCCGCTGGACTGGTCGCTACTGACGGCATCACCGGCGCTGGCAATGATCCTGTCCAATGCCGGACTCAGTGGCCGCCGTCAATCGCCTTGATTTCGGCGACCAGCTCCGCCACCGCCTTGGCACCGTCGCCGTAAAGCATGCGGGTGTTGTCGGCGTAGAACAGGGCATTCTCGATGCCGGCAAAACCGGTGCCCTTGCCGCGTTTGATCACCACCGTGTTCTTGGAGTTCACCACATCCAGAATCGGCATGCCGAAGATCGGCGATGACGGATCGGTCTTCGCAACCGGATTGACCACATCGTTGGCACCGATGACCAGCGAGACATCGGTCACCGCGAACTCGGGATTGATGTCGTCCATATCCGCAATCAGATCGTAGGGGACACCGGCTTCGGCGAGCAGCACATTCATATGGCCCGGCATGCGGCCGGCGACCGGATGAATGGCGAAGCGGACCTTGACGCCGCGCTTCTGCAGCAATTGTGTCAGTTCCCAGACTTTGTGTTGGGCCTGTGCAACAGCCAGGCCATAACCCGGCACAATGACCACACGCTCGGCATAAGCCATCATGGCGGCGACATCAGCGGCATCAATCGGTTTCTGTGCTCCGCTGATTTCCGCGGCTTCCCCGTGCTGGCCGAAGCTGCCGAACAAGACGCTGGAAATGGAGCGGTTCATCGCCTTGGCCATCAGCTGGGTCAGCATGGTTCCGGCGGCACCGACCACCATGCCGGCGATGATCAGTGCTTCAATGCCCAGCACATACCCTTCAAATGCCACGGCCAGCCCGGTCAATGCGTTGTAAAGCGAAATCACCACTGGCATGTCGGCGCCACCGATCGGTAAGGTCATCAACAGTCCAACGGCAAGCGCAAGTACGAAAAAGCCAAGAATGGCCGGCTGCTGCAGCCAAAGTACGGACATCACGCCCAGAATCAGGGCGCCGAGGAAAACCAGCAGATTGAACACCTGTTGGCCGGGGAAAGTGAATCGCTTGTCCATGCGCCCGTCGAGCTTGGCCCAGGCAATCAAGGATCCGGTCAGCGAAATGGAGCCGATCAGCGCACCGATCACGGCGAAAACGATGGCGGCTTTGGGTGCGGTAGCTGACGCGGCCGAGAACTTCAACAGTTCGACCAGACCGATGGCCGCGGCGGAGCCGCCACCCATGCCGTTGTAAAGCGCGACCATCTGCGGCATGTCGGTCATTGCGACCTTTTTCCCAGACACCCAGGCCGCCACTGTCCCCAGAGCAAGCGCTGCCAGAATGAGCGGCAGGTTATGCAGGGCCTGTCCGGATTCATCGCGGTAGAAGAAACTTGCGACGGTGGCCAGCACCATGCCGGCACCGGCCCACTGGATGCCACTGCGTGCGCTCAGCGGGGAGGCCATGCGCTTTATACCGAGGATGAACAGAAGCGCTGCCGCCAGAAAAGCGGTGCGGACCAGCAATGCGGAAATATCCATATTCAACCCTCCTTCGGTCCGGACGGCTTGAACATTTCGAGCATGCGCTCGGTCACCACATAGCCGCCGGCGGCGTTGCCGGCGCCGAGCACCACGGCGATGAATCCGATGATCTTCTCGAGCGTGCTGTCGGCATGGCCGAGCACCACGATGGCGCCGACCAGCACGATGCCGTGCACGAAGTTTGAACCGGACATCAGTGGCGTATGCAGGATGACCGGAACCCGGCCGATGATTTCATAGCCGGTGAACGCCGCAAGGATGAAAACATACAGGTACAGAAAACCGTCCATCATCAAACTCCTTGTGCCGGCTCGGCACCATCATGGGCGATGCAGGTCTTGGCGACCAGCTCGTCATCGAACGGAATGCTGACAGTCCCGTCTTCGGCAATCATCAGCGTGAGGAAATTCAGCAGATTGCGGGCATACATCTCGCTGGCGTGGACAGCACCCATGCTGGCCAGGTTAATTGGCCCGGAAACCAGCACGCCATTACAGTCCTTCTCCTTGCCCGGCTCGGTTAGGCTGCAGTTACCGCCGGTCTCCGCCGCAAGATCGACGATGACGCTGCCACGCCGCATTCCGGCTACCATGGCTTCAGTGATGATCTTGGGCGCGGGACGGCCCGGCACGGCAGCGGTAGTCACGATGACATCGACCTGCTTGAGGTGCTCGGCCAATCGTTCCTGCTGCAATGCGCGCTCTTCATCGGTGAGTGCACGGGCATAACCGCCCTCCCCGGCGGCGCTCACGCCGAGATCGAGGAATTTGCCGCCGAGTGATTCGATCTGTTCCCGCGTTTCCGGCCGCACATCGAAACCTTCGACCTGCGCGCCGAGTCGGCGGGCCGTGGCGATGGCCTGCAGACCAGCAACGCCGGCGCCGACGATCAGGACTTTGGAGGGGCGTATTGTGCCCGCGGCCGTGGTCAACATCGGGAAAAAGCGCGGCGCAAGCTGCGCGGCGATCAATACCGCCTTGTAACCGGCCATACCGGCCTGCGAGCTGAGGATATCCATGGCCTGCGCCCGGGTGGTGCGTGGCAGTTTCTCGAGTGCGAAGGCCGAGATTCGGCGCTGCAGATAAACCGACAGCGGCGAATCACTGCGGTGCGGCGCCAAGGCACCAATGAGGATGGCTCCCGCCTTGAGCACAGCCAATGCCTCGGTATCCGGTGACTGGACGCAGAGCAGAACATCGGCTTGGGCTAGCACTGCATTGCGCTCGGAAACAAGGGCATCGGCATAGTCGGCATCGGCAAAGCCGGCGGAAAGTCCGGCGCCGCTTTCAATGGCAATACCTATGCCTTTGGCGGCCAGCTTGCGTGCAGTCTCCGGGGTCAGTGCGATGCGGCGCTCACCGGCGGCATGTTCTCGAATGATGGCAACAATGGTCATGGCTGCGCCCTCCTCGGCACAGCTCTATCCTACTGGATTGCAATACAGCCGTGTTCTGAAATCAGCTTTCAGGCAATGCAGGACGTAATCGAGCATCTGTTCGAACACGTTTTTCTGGAGCCACTGGTGATAAACTGTTCATGATGATTTCCAAATTATCCCTGATTTCAAGAATTTCAACCCCCTGCAAACATCTCGGCACCCCCGGACCCGACCGGCACAGCCTGTTGTTGCTGTTGGCCGAAGCCGTGCATGTCCCTGACCACGGGCGTCTGCGGCCTTGGCGATTCATCCTGATTGAGGGCGATGCTCGGACCCGGATTGGCGAAATCCTGTTCCGGCGGGTTCAAGAGGCCGTTCCGGAAGCTTCTGCCATCCGCCTGGAAAAGGAGCGGACCCGGTTTTCCTTCGCGCCCTGTATTGTGGCGGTGGTGCTGAACCCGGTCAAAGGCCATAAAGTCCCTGAAATCGAACAGGTACTTTCCGCCGGCGCGGTCTGCATGAATCTGCTGCATGCCGCGCATCAAGCCGGCTTCGGTGCCCAATGGCTGACCGGATTTGCCGCCTACGACCGTGAAGTACTTGCTGCCGTCGGCCTCGAAGCCGATGAACAACTGATCGGCTACATTCACATCGGTACCCGTACCGAGTCGCCGGGCGAACGCGAACGTCCGGACCCGGCTACGCTGCTGACCGTGGCACCGCCATGAGACCACTGTACTTGGTCGATTCCAGCATGTATGTGTTCCGCGCCTGGTTTTCCATGCCGCGTGAATTCTTCGATGTCGAACAGAACCCGACCAATGCCGTGCAGGGCTTCACCCGCTTCGTCTGCGAACTGGTGGAACGCGAAAAACCCGAGCACATCATCTTCGCCTTCGACGAATCGCTCGACAGCAATTTCCGCAATGAACTCTACCCTGCCTATAAAGCCAACCGCGATCCGGCCCCCGAAGAACTGAAGAAACAG
>JAJTGG010000059.1 GCA_021299355.1 Lysobacteraceae bacterium | reverse complement strand
ACAAGGCGGTCCGCCTGGTGGCGGCATGCCGCCGACCATGGTCGAAACCGTCAAAGCCGAAACCCGCCCCCTTTCCGATCACATCGAGGCCATCGGCAGTCTGCGCGCGCTGGAGTCGGTGACCGTGCGTCCGGAGGTGGCCGGCAAGCTGGTGCGCATCCAGGTCGCCGAAGGCCAGACCGTGGCCGCCGGCACCCTGCTGTTCGCACTCGATGGCGATATCGCGCGTGCCGAAGTCAACGAAGCCATGGCCTCCGTGCGCGCCAGCGAACGTAACCGCCCCCGCATCGTTGAGCTCGCTACCAAGCAACTGATTTCCAAATCCGATGCCGATGCGGCCTTGGCCACCTCCGAAATCAACAGCGCGAAACTGGCTTCGGCCAAGGCGCGCCTGGCCAAAACCGAAATCCGTGCACCCTTCGAAGGCGTGGTCGGTCTGCGTCAGGTCAGCGTCGGCGAGTACGTCAACGCCGGTCAGGCCTTGGTGGAATTGGTGCGCTTGGATCCGCTGGAAGTGGAGTTCCAGATTCCGGAAACCCAAGCCGCGCGTTTGAATGCCGGTCAAAGCGTCAGCGTGCAGACCGATGCCTTCCCGGGCGAATCCTTCTCCGGCAGCATCGGCGCCGTGGCGCCGAGCGTGCAGGTCTCCGGTCGCAGCGTGGCCGTGCGCGCGCGTCTGGCCAATGCCGAAAAGAAACTCAAGCCCGGGCAGTTCGCACAGGTGAAGGTGGCCTTGGCCGCCGCGGCGCCGGTGCTGATGGTGCCCGAGCAGGCGATCTGGCCGAGCGGCGATCAGAAGATGTTGTATCGCATCAAGGCCGGTAAAGCCGAGCTGGTGCCGGTCACACTGGGTCTGCGGGAACCGGGCTGGGTCGCGGTCACCTCAGGTCTGTCGGTCGGTGATGAAGTGATCACCGCCGGACAACAGAAGCTGTTCCCCGGTGCCCCGGTGATGACCGGCAAACCCGCCGCCGCCAAATAACCGGAAACGACAGCCATGGTGCTCTCCGATCTTTCCATCCGCCGGCCGGTACTGGCCATTGTGGTCAATCTGGTCATTGTGCTGATCGGTGTGATCTGCTACGACCGTCTGGCCGTGCGCCAGCTGCCGAATGTGGACGTGCCGGTGGTGACCGTGGCCACCGGCTATCCGGGCGCCAACGCGCAGGTCATCGAATCGCAGATCACCAAGCCGATTGAAGATACCCTGTCCGGCATTGAAGGCATCGATTACATCCAGTCGGTGTCGCGCGCCGAATCCTCGCAGGTCACTGTGCGCTTCAAGCTCGACCGCGACGCCGATGCCGCCGCCTCCGATGTGCGTGATCGCGTGGCCCAGGCCCGTGGCGCGCTACCGGAAGAAGCCAGCGATTCAATCGTGCAGAAGCAGGAAGCCGATGCCCAGCCGATCATCTATCTGGCCTTCTCGTCCGATCACCACTCGCTGGTGGAAATCGCCGATTACGCCAACCGCATCGTCAAGGATCGGGTGCAGACCATTCCCGGCGTGGCCCAGGCGCAGGTGTATGGCAACCGCTATGCCATGCGGGTCTGGCTGAACCCGGAACGCCTGGCCGGTTACGGCATGGCGCCGTCCGATGTCGAGTCGGCCTTGCGCGCACAGAACGTGGAAATTCCGGCCGGCCGCGTCGAGGGCCTGCAGCGCGAGTTCACCGTGCTGTCGGAAACCGATCTGAAAACCCCGGAGCAGTTCGCGCAGATCATCCTCGGCAATAGCAACGGCTATCTGGTGCGTCTGGGCGATGTGGCGCGGGTAGAACTCGGCGCCGACTCAGCACGCTTCCGGGCCCGCTTCAACGGCAAGAACGCCATCCCGCTCGGCATCGTCAAGCAGGCGGTAGCCAATCCGCTGGAAATTTCCAAAACCATCAAGACCATGCTGCCGCAGATCACCCGCGCACTGCCGGCCGGCATGAAAGTGGAAGTCGCCTACGACTCCACCATCTTCATCGAAAAATCGATCAGCGAAGTGTATGTCACCGTGTTCGAGGCCATGCTGCTGGTGGTGCTGGTGATCTTCCTGTTCCTGCGCAACTGGCGTGCTGTGCTGATTCCGATCGTGACCATACCGATCTCGCTGATCGGCGCGTTCGCCATCATGTACATGCTCGGCTTCTCCATCAATATCCTCAGTCTGCTGGCCATGGTGCTGGCCATCGGCCTGGTGGTGGACGATGCCATCGTGATGCTCGAGAACATCTACCGGCACATCGAAGAAGGCATGCCGCCGCTGCAGGCGGCGTTCAAAGGCAGCCAGGAAATCGGCTTCGCCATCATCGCCATGACACTGACCCTGGCCGCGGTATATCTGCCCTTCGCGTTCTCGACCGGACGCACCGGCAAACTGTTCATTGAATTCACCCTGACCCTGGCCGGCGCCGTACTGGTCTCGGGCTTCACCGCGCTGACCCTGTCGCCGATGATGTGCTCGAAACTGCTGCGCCGCGAAACCGAGCACGGCCGATTCTATCTGTGGGGCGAGCGTATGCTGGCCGCGCTTGATGGCTCTTACCGGCGCGTGCTGGCGCATGTGCTGTCGCTGCGTAAACTGGTAGTCATCGCTGCCGCAGTAGTGTTCGCCACCGCCGCGCTGCTGTTCACCTTGTTGCCGAAAGAACTGGCGCCGCAGGAAGACCAGGGACTGATCATCGGTTTCGCCAGCGCACCCGAAGGCGCCACCATCGACTACACGGATGGCTACGCCAAGCAGATGGAAAAGGTGTTCGAGAACGTGGTCGAGCGCGACCGTTCCTTCGTCATCGTCGGTTTCGGCGAAGTCACCTCCGCCATCGGCTTCGTCGGCCTGAAGGACTGGGACGACCGCGCCCGCACCGCGCAGCAGATCGCCGGCAGTCTGTTCCCGCAGTTCATGGGCATTACCGGGCTGATGGCGTTCCCGGTCACGCCGCCACCGCTCGGCCAGAATGATTTCGGTCAGCCGGTCAGCTTCGTGGTGCAGACCACCGGTACTTGGGAAGAACTGGACGGCACAGTCAAGAAACTGCTGACCAAGATGCAGGAGAATCCGCAGCTGACCAATCCGGATTCCGATCTGAAATTGAACAAGCCCGAGCTGCGCGTGCTGATGAACCGCGACAAGATCGCCTCGGTCGGCACCGATGTCGGCACGGTCGGCCGCACCCTGGAAACCATGCTCGGCGGCCGAAACGTGACCCGCTTCAAGAAGGGTTCCGAACAGTATGACGTCATCGTGCAGGTTGATGACGGTCTGCGCCGCACCCCGGAAGCGCTGGCCAATATCTACGTGCGCGGCAGCGACGGTCTGGTGCAGATGAGTAATCTGGCAACGGTGTCGGAAACGGTGGCGGCGAAGGAACTCAACCACTTCAATAAAATGCGTTCGGCGGTGATCAGTGCCGGCCTGGCGCCCGGCTATTCGCAGGGTGAAGCGCTGAGCTGGATGGAAAACGCCCTGCAACAAGTTGCGCCAGGTTCGCAATATGATCTGAACGGCCAATCGCGCGAGTACCGCGAGTCCGGATCCAGCACCGCCGCGATGCTGCTGCTGGCGCTGGTATTCATTTATCTGGTGCTGGCTGCGCAGTTTGAGAGCTTCATCGATCCGTTGGTGATTCTGGTCTCGGTGCCGCTGGCGGTGTTCGGTGCGTTCCTGTGTCTGGTGCTGCTCAACGCCGGTGCCGGGCTGGGCCTGTGGAACGCTACCGGGTCCTGGAACATCTACACCCAGATCGGCGTGGTCACCCTGATCGGCCTGATTTCCAAACACGGCATCATGATCGTCGAGTTCGCCAATCAACTGCAGGAGCAGGGCAAGAGCAAACTGGAAGCGGTGGTTGATTCCGCCACGCTGCGTCTGCGCCCGATTCTGATGACCACCGGCGCGATGGTGCTCGGTGCTGTGCCCTTGGCACTGGCCTCGGGTGCCGGCGCGGAAGCACGTCACCAGATCGGCTGGGTCATCGTTGGCGGTTTGAGTATCGGCACCGTGTTTACCCTGCTGGTGGTGCCGGTGGTGTATTTGATGCTGGCGCGCGATCACCGCCCTGCGGCGGCGTGAGTCAATCGCCCCGGTAGCGACATCCCGACGTGCAGGTTTCGTGCACCCACACTTCGCTCAGTGCCGGCAGGGCCGGTTTCAGTTCGTTCCAGATCCAGCGTGCCAGGTTCTCGCTGGTCGGGTTTTCCAGGCCGGGCACGTCGTTCAAGTAGTGATGGTCGAGCCGCGCGTAGATCGGCTGGAAGGCCGATTTGATGTCGCTGAAGTCCATGATCCATCCGGTGTGTTCGCCGGGGGTGCCGGCCACGAACAGTTCCACCAGAAAGGAATGGCCGTGCAGGCGCGCGCACTTGTGCCCGTCCGGCACGTTCGGCAGACGGTGGGCGGCTTCAATGTGGAATTTCTTGTAGATTTCCATGCGGCGGACTGCTCAAATGACCGCCGATAGCATAGCATTAAAGCCCCTGATGCCCCTTTGTGCCGGAGCCCCGTGATTTCCTTCCAGCAGGCCCTTGCGGCCGTGCGCCAACGCGCCAGCCCGCAACCCGATGTGCTACTTGCGGCCGATGCCACGCTCGGCCATGTGCTGGCCGAAGACCTCATCGCCACCGAAGCGTTGCCGGGTTTCGACAACGCCGCCATGGATGGCTTCGCGCTGCACGACGCGCATCTGGCGCTGCCACCGGGTACGCCGATTGCCCTGCACGGCGTACAGGCCGCCGGCGATGCGCGCTTTACACTCGGCGCTGCCGCCTGCCGGATCATGACCGGTGCCGTAGTGCCGGAGGGCACCGCCACCGTGGTGCCGGTGGAAGAGGCCACGGTACACTCCGCCGCCGATGGCTCACAGACCTTCGTGTTGAACGCGCCCGCCAGCGCCGGGCTGCACATCCGTCGCACCGGGGAAGACGTGCAAGCCGGAACGGCGGTGCTGGCCGCCGGAACGCGCTTGCAGCCGCAACACCGGATGCTGCTGGCCGCCTTGGGCATCAGCGAAGTGCGCGTACGTGCGCCGGCGAAAGCCGCCGTGCTGTGCACCGGCGCCGAACTGGTGGACGATCACGCCGCGCTGGCCGATGGCCAGATCCGTAACAGCAACGGGCCGTATCTGTGTGCTGCGCTGCCGGCCATGGGCGCCACGGTGGCGCTGTACCGTCGCATGCCGGATTCTGCCGTGGCTTATGCCGAAGCCGTGCGCGCGGCCGAACAGGCCGGGTGCCGGATCATCCTCAGCACAGGCGCGGTGTCGATGGGCGTGTTCGATTTCGTGCCGGAAGCCCTGCGCACGCTGGGCGCGGAAGTGGTATTCCACAAACTGCAGATGCGGCCGGGTAAACCGACCCTTTTCGCGGTGCTGCCCTCGGGCGCGCTGCTGTTCGGCTTGCCGGGCAACCCGATGTCCTGTGCGGTGGGTGCGCGTTTTTTCGTGCAGGCCGCGCTGCGCCAGATGCAGGGTCTGCCGCCGGAACAGCCGCTGCGCGCCATGTTGCAGGCGCCGGTGCGCAAAAAACCGGGCTGGACCCTGATCCAGAAAGCCGCGCTGGCGGTCTCGGACGACGCGTCCCTGCATCGGCCTGATTCTGGCCGGCGGCCGCTCAAAGCGCATGGGCGAAGATAAAGCCCGGCTGCGGCTGGCGCACACCGATCTGCTGGCCTGGCAAGTGGCGCGCTTCGCGGATTGTTGCGATCAGGTCGTGGTCAGCGGCGATTACCCCGAACATGCCGCCGTGCCCGATGTACTGCCCGGCTTGGGCCCGTTGGCCGGCTTGCACGTCGCCGCGTTGCGCTTCCCGAATGCCGCGCTGTGGGCGCTGCCGGTGGACATGCCCGGCCTGCGCCCGGAACGCCTGCAGGCATTGCGCCAGCAACCGGTGCCCGCGTTTTATGGCGACTCGCCCTTGCCGGCCTGGTTTCCGGATACCGACGCTTTGGCGGCGGCCATTACCGCCATGCTGGCCGCCGTGCCGCGCGAATTGTCCATCCGCCAGCTGCATGCGCGCCTGCACAGCCGCGCCTTGCCGGCCCTGCCGGACGACGAGCAAGCCAACCTCAACACGCCCGAAGACTGGGCCGCGTTCCGCCGGGCCTTGGCTATGCCATAAAAAAACCCCGCCGAAGCGGGGTTTTTAATCAGTGGTTCAGCGCGTAGAAGATGTGGTTGCCGATGGTGTAGCGCCGACTGAGCCGGTTCGACCACTTCGGGGCCACATAGGTGGCGTGGAAGAATAGCACGTTGTCGCGTTCGGCGGCCATGGCTTTGCGGGCGGCCAGTTTGGTTTCCTGGCTCACCGGGGTATGCAGGGTGGCATCATTGCCTTTGTACCAGGAGAACTGCTTCTTCTGCTTGACCACGGCGCATACGCTTTTCGGGAAGGCCGGGGCGGCCACGCGGTTAAGCACCACATTGCCCACGGCCAGTTTGCCGGCCAGGCTTTCGCCTTTGGCTTCATGGTGGATGGCTGCTTCAAGGCAGCGCACTTCTGCGGGGGGTAAATCAATCATGATTTGCTCCTTGACGTCTTTGGGTTTTCACGGGGGGAGCCAGACCCGGCAAATGAAGCCGGTCGGTACTGGCGGGTGGTGCCGCGGACTGCGGAGGGCACCGGAAACTGGGGTAGCGGCAGTTCGGCCGTTGCGATAAGTAGATGTATTTTGATGGTTTTTAGCTGAACGAAAGGTGAAGCGAGTCGTTTTGCAGCCTTTATAACTGAACGGTTTTTCACCCTAGGCCGGCTTTACGGGCGTAGGATTGGGGGTACTGGACTGATTCCGGAGGGAAAACCCATGAAAACCCCGATCGCGCTACAAACCGCTGTTTTGGCCCTGGTTTTGGCAGTTCCGGCCACGGTATTTGCCGGCGAAGCCAAGATGAGCCTGCATAATCCCGATAAATTCACCGATATCGAGCCCGGCAACGGCACCGACAAGAGCTTCCGCAAGGGCCTGGAGCGGGCATTTACCCAGGAGCTGAGCAAGTCGGCCAAGGCCCTGCCGGCCGGCCAGACCCTGGAACTGACCTTCACCGATATCGATCTGGCCGGCGAGGTCGATCCGGTCGAGGTGCCGGGCGGCTACCAGTTGCGCCTGATGAAGGATGTCTATTTTCCGCGTCTGGTATTCGACTACCGCGTGCTGGATGCGTCCGGTGTGGTGGTTTCGGAACAGAAGGGCGTGGAGTTGAAGGACATGTCCTATCTGTCCGGCCCGCGAAGCGCTACCACCAGCACATCGTTCTATTATGAAACCAAGATGCTCCGGGATTGGTTCAAAAAAACCTTGCTCGGGGATTCGAAGTAAATCAAAACCCGCCGAAAGGCGGGTTTTCATTTGGTGGCTATGGGTGCTATCAAACAAAGCTCTGAAACGCTATAAATGCGCATATTCTTTGAATTTTAATCATAATATGCCACCAAATATGCCCCCACTTGCCTGCTGCTGCAGGGTTTGTCGTCACCGCTAAGTGGGCTATTTGTCCAACATTGGAAAGGACAGAAGGAACAGCGTTTTTCCATTGTCAGACTCAACGGTCACACTGCCGCCATGGCTCTCGACGATTGCCCGAGTGATGGATAGTCCCAGCCCAGATCCATCCGCTCCGGCGTGAGAGCGGGACGGATCGGCGCGGAAAAATCGGTCGAAGAGGCGGGGTATGAGCCTTGGGTTGATTACATCGCCAGTGTTCTCGACCCCGACATTGGTGGAATCCGCCGATGCTGTGATGTTGATTGTCACCCGGCCGCCTTCGGGTGTATGCCGCAATGCGTTGGAAAGCAGGTTGCTCACGGCGCGCCGGAACATAAGTCGGTCACCGTTGATTTCGCCATCGCCGGCGGCGACCAGAACAATCCGCTTCTCCTCGGCTACCGCTTCGTAGAAGTCGAACAGCGCCCGCACATCCGGCATGGCCTGGAACCGCTCTTTGCTGGGAAGTTCGACGCCATGTTCGGTTTTTGCCAGGAACAACATATCCGACACCATCCGGGCCAGGCGCTGAAGCTCCTCGGCGTTGGACGCCAGGACGTCGCGGTAGGCCGCGCTGTCGCGTTCGGCCGAGAGGGTGACCTGGGTCTGGGTCAGCAGGTTGGCGATCGGCGTGCGCAACTCATGCGCTAGGTCAGATGAAAAGTCCTGGAGTTTCCTGAAGTCCTGTTGCAGACGGTCCAGCATTTGGTTCAGCTCGTCGGCCAAATCTGCCATTTCGACTGGCACCGAGTCGACCGGCATGCGCTCGTCCAACCGCTGTCCGCTGACCGCAGCGGCGCGTGCCTTCATGGCGCGAAGCGGAGCAAGGCCCTGGTGCGCCGCCAACAGGCCGAGCAGGCCGCTGAGCAGCGTAGCAGTAAAGGCGTACAGGAATAGGTTGCGTCGCAGTTCGGCGATGAATAGAACATGGTGCGACGTATCCATGGCGAGCGTGATGTCCAGATCGGCGTCGGGCGCATAGGCGGCGGCAGCCGTGAAGCGCATGATGCGCAACTGGCCTTCGGGGTCGGCGGTATGGCCGTGGTCCGCCGTGTCCATGGCGCCGTTCAGATCCGGAAACCCCTTGGAGCGGAACAGGGGAGTGCCGTCGGGCGCTAGAACCGACACGGTCAGTCCGTGGTGGTGGCCGAGTGCGTCATCCAGGCGCCGGCGGGTGACGTCTGCCGATTCCGCATTGGCCAGAAGGTCCTCGATCAGGTGCTTCTTGTCCTGCAGCGCGGCATGATCCAGTTCCGCGAAATGCCTGTCGGCGGCCGTCATGAACAACCAGCCGAGGCCGAGGACTACCAGCGCCGCCACGGCGGTGAAAAACAGGGCCAATCGGGCCGTCAGCGGAAGCCGTCCCTGCATCTCAGGAGACTCCGGCGTCTTCGAGCACGTAACCCATGCCGCGAACTGTCTGTATCAGCTTCAGGTCGTGTCCGTCGTCGACTTTGCCACGCAGCCGGCGTATCGCAACTTCAATCACATTGGTGTCGCTGTCGAAGTTCATGTCCCAAACCTGCGAGGCGATCAGGGAACGGGGCAGCACTTCGCCTTGGCGTCGCATCAGCAGTTCCAGCAGTCCGAATTCCTTTGCGGTGAGGTCGATGCGCCTGCCTGCCCGCGTTACGCGCCTACGGAGCTGGTCCAGCTCCAGATCCGCGACCCGTAGGGATGTGGTTTCCGGCAAGGTCCGTCCTCTGCGCAGGACGGTCCGGACGCGCGCCAGCAGTTCGGCGAACGAAAAAGGCTTAACCAGATAGTCGTCGGCGCCGAGTTCCAAACCCCTGATCCGGTCTTCGACCTGGTCGCGCGCGGTCAGGAACAGCACCGGCATACCAAGCCCCCGGCTCCGCAGGGTCTGCAGTACATCCCAGCCGTCGATTCCGGGCAGCATCACATCCAGCACCACTAAGTCGAACGCGCCGTTCAACGCGAGATGCAGACCATCGTCGCCGTTGCGCGCCAAGTCGACCACAAAGCCGGCCTCGGTGAGGCCTTGCCGTAGGTATTCCCCGGTTTTGGGTTCGTCCTCGATGATCAGAATCTTCACTGTCGACGCCTCGTTGTCTGACCGTCAGCGGATAGTTTGCCCGTTCCCGTCGGCACCTGGCCAAGATAACAAAAATGTAATCTGGATGTCGGCATACCGTCAGCCTTGCCCCATCATAATGATCTGAAAGTCTTCAATCCATTCAGGAGTCCACCCATGCATGTTTTGGCGAAATCGGGGAGAACGGCGGCATGCGCGCTGTGCTGATTCGCAGCGCGGTGGCCATGGCTTTGGTGCTGATCTGTCTGCCGGTGCAGGCAGGGACGACACTCAGTCAGGCATTGGACAAGGCGTGGGAGCGTGCCGTGCAGGCCAGGGTCGCCGAGTCCCGCATTACCGGGGCTGAGGCCAGCCGCCAAGTGGCTGACAGCTGGTTTGCCGCACCACCGAGCCTTGGACTGAGCGAGACCAGCGACCGTTTCGACAGCGGCCTTGGCTCACGCGAACGTGAGTTGGAGCTGGCGCTGCCGATATGGATTCCGGGCCAGCGCCGAGCTGGCGCGGAATTTGCCCGCAGCGACAGCGTCCACGCCAAGGCGGGATTGACCGCAGAGCGTTGGATCCTGGCCGGTCAGTTGCGCGATAGCGTCTGGGAGCTGGCCATGGCCCAGGCCGCGCAGAATATCGCCCGCGAGCGGCTTGAGGCCGCAAGACAGCTCGAATCCGACGTTGGACGACGGCATTCAGCGGGCGAGCTGGCGCGGACCGACCTGCTGTTGAGCCGGGAGCAGGCCTTGCTCGCCGAACAGTATCTG